>CAMJHU010000239.1 GCA_946405565.1 uncultured Clostridia bacterium | reverse complement strand
CATTGAAAAATTCAATGCCGACCTTTACCACTTTTTCAAGGCGGTTGTCCGCGATGAAAAAGTGGTAAAGGTCGGCATTGAATTTTTCAATGAGGCGATGGCAGCGCAGCCACTTTACAAGCTGACAAAGCACGATTGGAATCTTTGGCTTGACAAGATAACCGAATACTGCGAATCGGATCACAGAAAAGTCTATGCCGAAAACGCGCTGAATGAACTGGACGGAGCCTGCCACATCGACGCGCTGGACGTGCAGAATCTTCTTTGTGCCGAAATCGACAATCCCGATGATTTAGCCGTGGTGTCCGCTAGGCTGAAAGAGGTGGAGCATCGTACGGTCTATATGTGCTTCTCCACCGATATCATTCATGGCGGACATATCGCCATCATCAAAAAGGCGCAGCGTCTGGGCAGATTGATCATCGGCGTGCTTTCGGACGAAGCGGTAGCAGGATATAAACGCTTTCCGCTGGTTCCCGCAAGCGAACGCAGGGTGATGTTTGAAAATATCGCCGGCGTTTATAAAGCAGTGGAACAGAAAACACTTTCCTACAAAGAAAATCTGGAACAGTACAAGCCGGATATCGTGGTTCACGGCGATGACTGGGTAAGCGGCTTTCAAAAGCCCGTGCGGGATGAGGTTGTTTCGATACTTGCATCCTACGGCGGCAAGCTGGTGGAATACCCCCATTCCAACGATCCAAAATATAAAGCGCTGGAGGAAAGAGCGAGAGCCGAGTTGTCGCTCCCTGATGTGCGACGTTCCCGTCTGAAAAAGACGCTTGCCATGAAGGGTCTTGTCACTGCGATGGAGGCACACAGCGGCATTACAGGACTGATTGTAGAAAAAACGGCTGTCTATCAGAACGGCGGCACCCATCAGTTTGACGCGATGTGGGTCAGATCCCTCTGCGATTCCACCGCCAAGGGCAAGCCGGATATTGAACTGGTCGATATGACCAGCCGATTCCGCACCATTGACGACATCATGGAAGTCACCACCAAACCGATTATTTTTGACGGCGATACCGGCGGACTGACCGAACATTTTGTTTATACCGTGCGTTCACTCGAACGAATGGGCGTTTCGATGGTCATCATCGAGGACAAGACCGGTCTCAAGAAAAATTCTCTTTTCGGGACCGAGGTACAGCAGACACAGGATAGCATCGAGAATTTCTGCGCCAAGATTCGCGCAGGAAAAGCAGCGCAGAAAACGGCGGATTTTATGATCTGTGCGCGCATTGAATCCCTGATTCTCGAACGAGGTATGGATGACGCGCTGGAACGCGCCTTTGCCTTCACGGGAGCAGGTGCCGACGCCATCATGATTCACAGTCGCCGCAAAGAGCCGGACGAAATCTTTGAATTCATTGAAAAATTCCGTGCCAAAGACAGGACAACCCCCATTGTATTGGTGCCCACTTCTTTCAACACGGTTTATGAAGAAGAATTTAAGGCACGCGGCGCAAATATCATTATTTATGCCAATCAGCTCACCCGAACAGGTTTCCCTGCCATGCAGGATGCGGCAAGAACCATTTTGGAAAACCACCGTGCCAAGGAATGCGATGACAAGTGTATGTCCATCAAAGACATCATTACGCTCATTCCCGAAGAATAAGGAGGTTGCCATATGGTGAAACAAACCATTCTTTCGGCGGAAAACGATTACAAATCGCTTGACATCTGGCTGACAGATAATAAGATTGCAAGACTGTTGTTGGTGTGCGATAGGTCGTTGTCATTTTTGACAATCAAGGATTACTTTGGAACTCTGCCGGAACGGCTTGGTGTGAAGGTTGTCAAATTTGATGACTTTCAGCCAAATCCCCTGTATGAATCGGTTGTCGAGGGCGTCGCACTGTTCAAGCGAGAGAACTGTCAAGCCATCATTGCCGTAGGCGGTGGCTCGTCAATTGATGTAGCCAAGTGCATTAAGCTGTACAGCAATATGGACAGCAGCCAAAATTATCTGAAACAGCCCATCCTTCCCAACAATATTCCTCTGCTCGCCATGCCCACCACCGCCGGTACAGGCAGCGAGGCAACGCGTTATGCCGTCATTTATTACGAAGGCGTCAAGCAGTCGGTCGCGGACGAAAGCTGTATTCCTTCCGCCGTGCTGATGGATAGCAGCGCGTTGAAAACCCTGCCGCTTTACCAAAAGAAAAGCACCATGCTGGATGCGCTGTGTCATGCATTGGAGTCGTTTTGGTCAGTGAACAGTACCGACCAAAGCAAGGCGTTTTCGCGTTCTGCCATTGAAATGATTTTGTCCCATATGGACGGATATCTGGCAAATGACGACGTTGCCAATACAGTTATGCTGAAGGCTGCCAACTTGGCAGGAAAAGCCATCAACATTACTCAGACTACGGCAGGTCATGCGATGTGTTACAAGCTGACAAGCCTGTACGGTATCGCGCACGGTCATGCGGCAGCGCTGTGTGACAAGGTGCTGTTTCCGTGGATGATTCAGAATACCGACAAATGTATTGATCTGCGAGGCGAGGAATATCTGAAACAAACTTTCCATGAAATTGCGCAGGCAATGCGCTGTTCCACACCGGAGCAGGCGTGTGAGAAATGGGATACCATCATCGCGGGGCTGCAATTGGAAATTCCGGCAGCGTCTCAAGAGGATTATCAAATTCTGAAAACCTCTGTCAACCCCACTCGGTTGAAGAATCATCCGATACAGCTTGATGCCGATACAATTGATATGCTTTATCATCGGTTTTTATCGAAATAAAGAAGGATTTTTATCATGAAAGCAGAGAAATTAGTTGAAATTATCAATGCTGATTTTTATACTGGTGTTCCCGACAGTCAGCTGAAAGCGTTATGCAATTACCTTATGGGACGTTACGGTATTGATCCCAAGCATCACATCATTGCCGCCAACGAGGGCAACTGCACCGCGCTGGCAGCGGGCTATCATCTGGCTACTGGTAAGGTGCCAGTGGTGTATATGCAGAACAGCGGCGAAGGCAATATTATCAACCCCGTTGCGTCGCTGCTCAACGATAAAGTCTATGCCATTCCCGTCGTGTTTATCGTGGGGTGGCGCGGTGAACCGGGTACGCACGATGAGCCGCAGCATATTTACCAAGGTAAAGTGACCGTTAAGCTGTTGGAGGACATGGATATCAAAACCTTTGTCATTCGTAAGGATACAACAGATGATGAGGTCGCGGCAACGATGGCAGAATTCCGTGACATTTTAGCAACGGGCAAAAATGTCGCCTTTGTTGTGGGCAAGGGTGCGCTTTCCTATGACGGTGATGTCGAATATAAAAATGACAATGTGATGGTACGTGAGGAAATCATTCAGCATATTGTGAATGCAAGCGGCAATGATCCCATTGTCAGCACCACCGGCAAAGCCAGCCGTGAATTGTTTGAAACGCGGGTGGCAAACGGGCAAAGCCATCAATACGATTTTCTGACCGTTGGCTCAATGGGACACAGCTCTTCAATTGCATTGGGTGTAGCGATCAACAAGCCGCAGACAAAGGTTTGGTGTATAGACGGTGATGGCGCCGTTTTGATGCACATGGGTGCTATGGCGGTGATCGGGGCGAACGCTCCGAAGAATTTGATTCATGTCGTTATCAACAACGGCGCACATGAAACGGTTGGCGGTATGCCAACGGTGGCTTCTCACATTGACCTTGTGGCGATTGCCAAGGCCTGCGGTTATCCTTACGCTGTAAGCGTAGATAACTTTGCCGATTTGGACAAAGAATTGGAAGCAGCAAAGGGCAGAGATGTGTTGTCTTTGATAGAAGTGAAATGCTCCATCGGTGCGAGAGATGACTTGGGCAGACCTACCACTACAGCGTTGGAAAATAAGCAGAATTTTATGGAGTATCTCTCTTCATTGTCATAGTCAATAAAAAATGGAAAGGGAATGTCAATCATGAACAAGAAAATCGCAGTTGCCGGAACAGGCTATGTTGGTCTTTCACTGGCAGTACTTCTGGCACAGCACAATCACGTCACAGCAGTGGATATCATTCCCGAAAAAGTGGAACTCATCAACAGCAAAAAATCGCCTATTCAGGACGATTATATCGAGAAATATCTCGCTGAAAAAGAGCTTGATCTGACTGCGACGATCGACGGCGAGTCCGCTTATAAAGACGCGGAATTCGTCATCATTGCCGCACCTACAAATTACGACAGCCAAAAGAATTATTTTGATACCAGCGCGGTGGAATCGGTTATTCAATTGGTGATAAGGAACTATGCAGAATTTAATCAGTCAT
>CAMJHU010000238.1 GCA_946405565.1 uncultured Clostridia bacterium | reverse complement strand
GCCCTCCTTGTCGGTGAGGATGCCGCGCTTCATCTCGGATTTCAGTCCGCATACCGCGGGACTGTTCCACAGACTGCCCACCGTCAGTTTCGGGCGGTCTGCTCCGTCGGAGGAAGGCGTGGGGGACGGTACGGATTCGTACGGTACGGCTTCCGGTTCGCCGGAAAACGATTCGTCCGCCGGATCGTCATCGTCGGTAAACGTCTCAGAGCCGCCTGTCGCGTGAAATGGTTCGTTTTCTTCGACAGGGGCAATTTCGTCCCCGTCCGTCGGATGATCCGCGGCGCTCGCATCCCCCCGTACAACCGGCAGCGACGGCGCGTCAAAGTCGTCATCGTCGTCAAAGCCAATTCCGCGTTCCTGTACGGAACCGGCTGCCGGACGCCGGGAAGGACTGTCATGTGCGGTTTCCACCGTAATACGCTGCGGCAGCGCGGTGACATCCTCCGACGAAATGCGTTCGATCCCCTCCGTATGATCGGAGGAAGAACGATGGGGAGACGCGTCATGACCGCGTCCCATCGAAATGGTTTTTTTTGCCAATGGCTTCTGACCTCCCTCTGTCAATGGCTGTCGGCAGCGCCGAGATAGTCGCCCGCGACGGCAATCGCCTGATTGACCGCTTCGGTCACGGCACGGGATGAAATCGTCGCGCCGGATATGGCGTTGACCGTGCCGCCGTCTTTATCCACCGCCAGCGGCGTTTCCTGTCCGACGCGTGCGCCGATAAAATGATTCAAAAAGCCGGGTTCCTTTGTTTTGGCGCCCAGACCGGGTGTTTCGGACATCGAGAGGATCGTCACGCCGTTCACAACGCCGTCAGAACGGATACCGGTCATGACCTCAATGGTACCGCCGTAGCCCTTGGTGCGGGTGGTTACCACCACGCCGAGCGGCTGACCGCTCGCATCGCGGGCTTCATAAACCTGACCCGCCTGATCAAGCGGTACATATTCCGACGCTGCCAATACCAGTCGGCGGCTTTGGGCGGCTTTCGCGGCGGCATTGTCGGCAATGGTGCCGGCAGTCAGCAGATTGGTCAGCGCCAGCACCAGCGTGGCAACCGCGCAAATGGCGGTAAGAATCAGCGCCGGAAGCCATATGTCACGGTTTGTGAGTGAAAACGGCTTTGTCTTGGACGAAGCAGTAGGTGCCATACGTCACGCCGCCTCCTTCCCGAACGGTGCCGACTGTGTGAGTGTCTCAATGTGAGGCGTGAGAATGTTCATGAGCAGAATCGCGTAGGATACGCCTTCGGGCAGCGCGCCGAAAAGCCGGATTGTCATGGTAATGACCCCGCAGCCCACACCATAAATCACCTTGCCCGCGCGGTTGACAGGGCAGGTGGTGTAATCGGTCGCCATAAAAATCGCGCCCAGCATCACGCCGCCCGTCATAAGGTGCAGCAGCGGATTCTGTCCCGCCAGCAGCGAGATCACCGCCACCGTACCGAGGAAGCAGAGCGGTATCTCAGGCGTGATCACGCGGCGCAACAGCAAATAACTCCCGCCCAGCAGCAGCGCCAGTACGCAGGTTTCTCCCACACAGCCGCCGCGCATACCGATAAACAAATCCATATAGGAAACATTTACCGTCCCTGTTGCCATCTGCGCCAGCGGCGTGGCGGAGGACACCGCGTCGGTGTCGGCGTTGCGGGAAAGATAGAAAAAGGGAATCGACCACCGGCTCATCTGCGAGGGAAAGCTGATGAGCAGAAACACCCGCGCGGCAATCGCGGGGTTGACAAAGTTCATGCCGATGCCGCCGAACATCTGCTTGACCACCACAATGGCAAACACGCAGCCCAGCACCGCCAGCAGCGGATGGATCGTGGGAGGCAGGTTAAAGGCAAGCAGTACGCCCGTCACCGCCGCGGAGAAATCGCCGATTGTCTGGGGACGGTTCATCGCTCGACGGCAAAGATATTCCGCCAGCACGCAGCTTCCGACGCAGACGCCCAGCAGCAGCACCGTCCGCCAGCCAAAATAAACCACCGCCATCAGCGTGGCAGGTACCAGCGCGATCAGCACGTCCTGCATGATGACCGCCGTGGATTCACCGCTGTGAAAATGCGGCGACGGCGATACCGAAAGCATTGCGGGAGATTGATTTTCCATAGGGTATGTTGACCATCCTTTCCTGATACGGTGCGTTAAAGGGTCTTGGCTAATCGCATAAACTGCACCAGCGGTCGGTGCGCGGGGCACGCATACGCGCAGCACCCGCATTCCATGCAGCCCTTGACGTTGATTTCCTCGATGCCCGCTTTGTCCCGCTGTTCCGCTAAATGCTGGATATTGACCGGCGTAAGGTACATCGGACACGCCGCCACGCACCGCCCGCAGCGGATACAGTCCGTCGGCTGACCGGCGGCGGCTTCGGCTTGCCCCATGAAGACAAGTCCGTTGTTCTGCTTGATGATGGGATAATCCATCGTATAAAGCGCCGTGCCCATCATGGGTCCGCCCATCACGATTTTCCGCGGATCCTCCCGGAAGCCGCCGCAGAAGTCCGCCACGTCCGCCACGGAGGTGCCGATCGGCACAATGACATTTTTGGGCTGGGCAATCGCCGTGCCGTCCACGGTAATACGCTTGGTCACAAGCGGCATTCCCGTGCGCAGATACCGCGCCAGAAATCCCACGGAGGTGACGTTCATGACGATACATCCCACATCGGCGGGAATTTTCCCGATGGGAACCGTGCGGTCCGTGCAGGCTTTCACCAGTATTTTTTCCGCTCCCTGCGGGTACGCCGCCCTGAGCTTCAGCACGCAGATTCGTTTTTCCAGTCCCCTGGCGGTGATAACCATCCGAAGCATGGCAATCGCCTCGGGCTTGTTGGCCTCCACCCCGATAATCACCCGCCTGAGACGGAGCATTCTGAGCAGAAACCGCGCGCCTTCAATGACATCCTGCGGGGATTCAAGCATTTCGCGGCAGTCGGCGGTGAGATAGGGCTCGCACTCGGCGCCGTTAATGACCAGCGTGTCCACCTTGCGCAGCGGCATATCTTCGTGCCGGTTGGAATTGAAATTGAGCTTGACCGACACGGGAAATCCCGCGCCGCCCAATCCGACCAGTCCCGATTCCCGCACCGCCAGATAGAGTTCTTCCGGCGTTTCCACCTGCGGCGGGGCAATCTCCGGGCAGACCGTCTGCAAGCCGTCCGCCTCGATCTCCACGGTCTGCACCTCGGTGCCGTTTGGCAGCAGCAGACTTCCGATACGTTTCACTTTGCCCGATACGCTCGCGTGAATGGGAGAACAGACAGGCGAATCACTGTCGGCAATCTTCTGTCCGACGGCGACGGTGTCCCCCACCTTGACCAGCGGCTGACAGGCTTTGCCGATGTGCTGCTGCATTGAAATGATCACATGGGACGGCGCCGGCATTTCTTCCGACGCCAGTTTCGCGGTGTTCTTGTGATGGGGCGGATGCACGCCGCCGTGGGTGCGGTAAGGGCGCTTGGGCAGTTCGATCACAGGCTGGGGCGGAGCGGCAGACACGACAGATCTGTCTTCTCCCTCCATGCCTTCTGCGGTATTGATAGGATCCATGCCATCCTTCCTTTGCTCTCTCTTTAATCGATTGCCGTTTATTATACCATATTCCATGGCGGTTTGCAATATCAATTGTACTGCAATTTTTCAGGAGTTTTCGTTTTTTTATTGCCAAAATCATCACCCACGTCCTTTTCTTTTTTATTCCCTTTATTTTATTTTCCTCTTGACAAAACGCCCGGCTGTGTGCTATAATTTAACGCTGTGACGTATGTGAAGGTCGTTGGGTACAGGATTCGTCAAAAGCTCTATTTTCCGGAGCTTTCACCGTGTATTTTTGTGCCGGATGACTGCCGACGCGCCACGGTTCGCTGCCCTTGCGCATCATCGCTCAGGGGCGGACGAAAAAAAAATTTTTCTATATTACAGGTATGGAGGTGAATCATGAATGCCTACTTTTAACCAGCTCGTCAGAAAAGGCCGTGAGGACATCGAGAAGAAGGCGAAGGCTCCTGCTCTCCTGAAGGGTCTCAACACCAAGAAGAGAGTCATGACCGATCAGAACTCCCCGCAAAAGCGCGGCGTTTGCACATCCGTCAAGACCACTACCCCCAAGAAGCCGAACTCCGCTCTCCGTAAGATTGCCAGAGTGCGTCTTTCCAACGGCATCGAAGTAACCGCTTACATTCCCGGTGAAGGTCACAACCTGCAGGAACACAGCGTCGTGCTGATCCGCGGCGGTCGTGTCAAGGATCTCCCTGGTGTGCGTTACCACATCATCAGAGG
>CAMJHU010000237.1 GCA_946405565.1 uncultured Clostridia bacterium | reverse complement strand
CCAAGCGTCAGTACGATTCGGACTATGTCAAGTCGGGTGTCGAATATCTGGCGAAGAGCAGAGAGCATATCAACAGCATTGAGTTGATCCTCGTTGAGCGTTCGCTCCGTATGCGCAAGGCGATGCTGGAATCGCTCTATGCGTACTGCACCGGTGTCAGACGCGGCAAGCTGAAGCAGTATGATCTCCCCTCACTTGAAGATCGCAACGAAGCGTATGATCGCTACAGGGAGAAGCACTCGAAGCATGACGAAGCCGTCATCGCTTACCTTGCGTCTCTTGACAAGCCCGAGAAAAAGCAGGAGGTGTCACAATGAGCATCTTTGAAACCATTTCCCGCAGAAGGGAGAAGAAACGCCGCCGCAAAGATCTTGGCATCGGTACTGATCCTGAAAACATCGTCAGCATCCGCCGCGGCATTCCTTCCGCAAATGCGTCCCCTATCGCCTATGATTACACCGAGCAGTATGCGTCGTTCATCTCCGGCGATGCAGCTGTCATTTGCGCAGGAACCATCGCCAATACATCGCCGGACGACCTCAATGCCGATATGCTCGATGCCTTCCTCGATGCACACGGAAACGATATGCAGGCGTCCGCAAGACTTCAGTATCATCTTCATATTGACAGCATTCACACCATCTACCATAAGATGATTGAAGAAGTCGAACATGAAAGACTTTCGCTTGAAAAAGACGAGGACGAACTTGCTGAAGTCGAAGAACTGCTCAAAAGCTACTGTAAGCCCGATCAATCTGTCAATCTGATGAAGTGCAACTGAAAGGAGTCACCATGAAAATTTTCTCGCCTATCATTGATCTTTTCTCGCCCGATCTTTCCACTGAAGAGAAACGCATTAAGTTCCTGAACAGGTCGGATTCGCTCTTCCCCAAGAGCCTTGTTGCCAAGGCGTTGCTGATTGCCTTTGTTCTCTGTGACTTCTTCTGCCTCTACACCTTGCTCGACAGTGTGTTCACCCAGATAGAAGCCTTCAGCATCATGCTCGGCTTGACGCTGGCGCTGGTGCTTGACACACCGATGAGCATTGCGGGAACGAAGCTGAAAAAATATATTCAGGGACTGACGGACAAAAAAGATATGCTGATGACCGTGATCCCGGCGGTATCTGCGTTTGCCCTTGTCTATATTATTTTCGTGGTTTTCCGCATGAGTTCGGATGCAGGTATTACGGTATCAGGTTCCGTCAGCGGCAACATGAGAGAGGCGGTTGCCAATATGATGAATCAGACGTCAGCCAACACAACAAGCGATTCGTCGATCATTACGGCAAAGCTTTTACATGCGATAACCCCGCTCGGCACATCGCTGGCGTCGTTTGCGGTAGGCTTTGCAAGTTCTGATCCTCTCAGAGATCAGATTAAAGCCGCACAACAGGTTCGCTCTTATATCAAGGAAGTAATCATAACAAAGAAAGCCGCCATTTCTGAGCGTGAGGACATGGCGAAGGAATCCCGTGATTTTATGCTTGCCCTTGAGGACGATCTCTATCATTCCTTTACCAAGAAGATTAAGAGTGAGATCATCGTGATCAAGCAGTATGCCTATAACATGCTTATGAGAAAGCTCAAAGACCCCAACAGCCTTACAGCTATTACCAAGAAAGCAGAAGCCACCAATCAGGATTTTGATGATTCCAAACCGTCGGATCATGCTTACCGCCTTCTTAAGGGCGAAGCAGATGCTGAACCGACAGATGAATCTGACAATCAATAATCAAGGAGGATTTTTAAAATGAAAAAGACATTCACAAAAATCTGGTCGATGACCCTCTCCGTCGCAGTTATGTTTGCATTCCTGTGCTTCCCTACCGGCTGCACTCCGCCGACTTCTGTTGATCCTGTCACGGTGTGCGTGGTTCGCGGAGTCCACGATCTGTTCCCTGACGTGTCGCTTCCCAATGACATGGTCTGCAACTACATTGAGGATGTGTTCTCTTCAGGAACAGACAGCAGAGCAGTCGATATCATCGTCGACGGCAAGCCATTTAAGACGGAGTCGCGTTCTCCCGAAGACCGCAAAGGCGGTTATTCTACTGATACCGTGAAGAGGCTTGTGCTGGATGATACACTTGCTTATCTTTCTTACTGCAGCCAGTTCAGAGGTAAAACTCCCGAAAGCGACTTGCTGGGTGGTCTGAATCTGGCGTCGCACGAGCTTAAGTCAGCGATCACAGAGAAAAAGGTGCTTATCATTCAGGACAGCGGTCTGAGCACATGCGCGCTTCTGAATTTTACAAAGGAAAACCTTATCAACACGTCTCCTGAAAAGATCGTCTCTCAGCTTGTTGAACTGCACGAGATTCCTGATTTTGACGGAGTTGACATCATCTGGAGTGGTCTTGGACAGGTTGCCGGAGACCAGACAAGGCTTACCGGACAATTCAGAGACAAATTGTTCAAAATCTGGGATGCTATCCTGAATGAAACAGGTGCAAAAAGCATTACCTACGATGAGACACAGTTTGTCGGAGAACCGCCGGAGAATGTGCCTCCGTGCACGAAAATACCCATGCCCGAAGATGAGCTTGACATTGATAAGCCGCTTAAGCTTAACAAGGTGAGATTCCAGCCTGATTCTGATAAATTGATCGACAGAGAAGAAGCTATTGAAACGCTGAAGCCTGTTGCGGAAATTATCAAGTCATCCGGCAAGAGTTTGACGATTCTTGGGACGACAGCGACATATGGAGAGCTTGACAGTTGTATAGACCTTTCTCAGAGAAGAGCCACCGTCGTGAAGAAGCTCCTCATCAGCCTTGGTGTGAAATCCGAGATACGCTGCCTTGGAATCGGCTATCTGGAATCCTCACTCAAGGTTCCCGATGTCGATTCAAAGGGAAACCTGATAGAGAGTGCTGCCAAACAGAACCGCGCGGTATATGTTTATTATTCTGACAGTTCCATTGCAAGTGAAATCAGGGGCATTGCCAAAAGCTATGCTCCCTGAGGTCACTCAGAATCTTCTGCAAGAATCCATTTGAAAAGTAAGAATAGTTGATCAATTTCTCCCCGGAATTTTTTGTGAATGCTGGGGAGAATATTTTTGTGCAAAAAGTAGAAATATTCACAATACTATTGAATAGACAGTTTTTGTGTGATATACTGTCACTGTGAAAAAGTTTTTCAGCACTACAAATTAAGCAGTACAAAATAGAATATCACCCTGCCTAAAAAAAAACGACCTTTTTGGCGGGGTGAATATTCGCGTCAAAAATCGTACCCCTCCAAGATCGGTTCTGGAGGGGTATTTTTTATGTTTACGAGCAGAAAAACTGCTCTGCCGTGCTTCAAAAGAAGCGGCAGAAAATAGATAACCCAATAAAGCCTATATTTATAGCAGCATAGGCTGCCGATCACCACCCTTCAATCGTTCTGAATTTCAAATAATTCAAACGATTGGAGTAAAGAAAATTGAACTATAAAGAAAAAAAGGTTTTTATTCTTGAAAATGGTGAGTATAAGGAAATAACATACAGCGAGTTCAGAGAACATATGGAAGCGAATGAACTGTCAGGGAATGACAATTCAAGCGAAGACAGACCGTTTTCTGAGAGATTCTTTATTTCGATAGACGATACGCTTCTTGAAGTTTCAAAGGAACAGTATGTTGACTATTACAAAGATAAGCGAAGACAAAAATACATTGATGAAGAAGCAGAAACCGCAGGAGAGTTCTCTGTAGATGCCTTGTCAGACGGTTTATTTAATGGCGAGGTGATCTTTGTGGATACCGCACCTGATGTTTGTGACACCGTCATGACGCAGATATTAGCAGAAAAAGTTCATGAAGCACTCGCATTGCTGCCGCAGGATGAACGAGATCTGATTATCCAGATTTATTTTGAAAATAAAACCGAGCGGCAAATTGCAAGTGAATACCATCTTGCGCAGGGAACAATTCATTGGCGGAAAACAAAAATTCTGGAGAAATTAAAACAAATTATGAATTTTTGAAAAATCATTTAATCAAACCCCTGATTTTTCGGCTAAGAAAGTGGAAGGCTTTTTTGAAGCCCTTATTGTTCTTGGGTCTAAGAAACGAGCGGAGAGCTTTTGAAATACTTCCAAGCACCTTGACAATTGAATACCAGCATATCGGATACGTTCTCTCTGCTGTCTGCTCACGTGGACGAGCCAATTGATCAGATCTAACGCCGCAAGGAACAGCGGCGACGGCGATGACAGGCAGAGAGGATAATGATACTTCCGTCCAGTCACAGTCTCAGTCAATGAGGTCACGCAGTGAGGGCGGCTCGTGAGAACCACAGAGAGGTGAGAGTCCTATGAAGGTC
>CAMJHU010000236.1 GCA_946405565.1 uncultured Clostridia bacterium | reverse complement strand
CAGGGAAGCAATGTCGCCGCTGTATACAAATTCCATACCGTTTTCGTGCTTTTTGAGCTGTGAAATGCCGTCGAGCGTCAGATCGGTGACGCCTTCGAGCCGCACCCGCTTGGCATTGGTGCGGGAGAGCTTTTCCAGCGAATCCACTGCCACCAGTCTCCCCTCCCGGATAATCGCCGCCCGTCCGCAGTATTTCCGTACCTCCGGCAGTACATGGGATGACAGGAAACAGGTCGCGCCCCCCGCATTGTACTCCTGTACCAGCGCGAAGAATTCCGCCTGAATCAGCGGGTCCAGTCCCGACGTTGGCTCGTCGAAGACAAAGAGCTTCGGTTTGTGCTGCATGGCGCAGACAATGGCAATTTTCTTGCGGTTGCCCAGCGACAGATCGCGGATACGCTTGTTCACGTCCACCTTCAGGCGTTCGCAGAGTTTCGCCGCTTCCGCCGAACAGTCCACCCCCCGCACCTTTGCCGCGAATCGGATGACCTCGCCCGCCTTCATGTCGGGATAAAACATTGTCTCGGAGGGCAGATAGCCCACACTGCGCATGACGGCAGCGTGATCCCTGACGATATCCTGCCCGAACACCGACGCACTGCCGCCGGTGGGTCTGATCAGCCCCAGCAGGCAGCGGATGGTGGTGGACTTACCCGCGCCGTTGGGTCCCAGAAAACCGAAAATCTCCCCGCTCTCCACGTCAAAGGTGAGATCGTCGATCCCCCTGTTTTTCCCGTAGGTCTTACTCAGACCGCACATCCGAATGGCTTGTTCCACATTCATGGCTCCCTTCCTTGGTTTCATGTTGTTTATATAGCGCCAGCATATGATTCAGCTGCCTGGTTTCGAGTTTTCGCTTGACCATATAGCACAGCATCACACAGATATAGCACAGCACCACAAAGCCTCCAAAGCATCCCGTCACGGATACGCTTCTCCCAAACCAGCCAAAGAGCAGGCTCGCCAGTACATACAGTGCCGTACACACGCCGATACCGATCCATTCGCTCCGACCGAACCGGTCGGATTCGTCAAAATCGTGGAAAAGATAGGTCTGCACATAACAGATGAGATAATTGACCGCCAGTATTTCGCCCAGCGTGAGGATTTTCACTTCCCGCCGATGAGCCAGCAGTTCTACCGCACAGTAGAAAAACGTCACACAGAAAAAGTAGGTACACGCCTTGAAGTCGATCTCTATTTCATGCAGCAGATAGGTTTTCAACCATCGGACAATCTTCTGTTTCACGGCTCAATCCTCCCCCTTTAGTTCCCGGCGCAGTTCCCGGGCATATTTACGGGAAATGATAACGTGTTCTCCGTTTTCCATTGTGGCGTCAATTCGCCCGCCCGTTTCGCTTTTCAGTGCGGCAATGCGATAAATACAGATCACCATGGATTTGGCACAGCGGAAAAATCCCCGCTCCATATAAGCCGCTTCGAGACTTTGCAGCGAGTAAGCCGTCCGATAGACCCCGTCCTTTGTATAGAGAAACGTAGCGCGATCCACACTCTCGGCATAGAGAACTTCGCCCACCGCAATCCGGCATTTCATTTCGCCGCGGCTGCACGGGATTCTTTCATCGCTGCCCTCGGCGATCCGCACAATTTCCTCGATCTGACCGTTCATCTCACGATAACGGATCATAACCTCTTCTTCTTCCTCGCCGCTTGCTAAAAGATGCAGTGTAACTTTCAACGGGATACCTGCCTTTCGGTGAATTCTGCTCTCTGACAGTATCATACATGACCCGGAACAGAAATGCAACGGTCATTTGCGCAAAAGGTCGTTTTTCCTGCGTAAGAGGCTGCGCCAAGAAAAAAGCCCGAAATACCTTGCAATTTCGCGGCAATCATAGTATAATCATTCTATCATCAAACCGTCACGGGACAAAGGGGTTTTGCAAAATGAAAGAGAAAAAAGTCAAAGGGCGAAAAGCCCGCGTGGTGAGAGCAATCGCGGGCGTCCTGTTGATCGTGCAGTGCGTGGTACTGATTGCGTTTTTCGGGCTGATGCCGCTGGCGAAATACAGCCCGCTGCCGATTCTCAAGGATAAATCTGACATCGGCAGTATTTACGGCAAGGGCAGTCTCGCCTTTGTGCGGGAAACCCAGCCGGATAAACTCAAGGCAGGACAGATCGCTGTCTATTACAGCGGCGATACCCCCGTCGGCGCTAAAATCACTGCCAACAATTCCGCCAGCCGCTCTCTGCTGGTATCCAACGGTTCCGACGCGCAGTCTGTCGCTTACAGCAAAATCACAGGGCAGGGAACCGGCTTTTCTGTCCCCCTGCTCGGCAGCTATGCCAACTGGCTCATTCACGGTATCGGATTGCTTGTCACGGTCATTACGATGGGGGTTTTGTTCCTGCTGTTTGCGATTGCGGGCATCTTCGTGCGATACGACAATTGAAGCGCCGATCATGACATTGTTTTAAAATCAACGAACCGACCCATCGTTCATTGCGATGGGTCGGTTCGTTTGATAAAAACCATTATCTGCGCGGCGAAGCACGCGCAAATCAAGAGGCACCCGGACATTCGTGACAGAACCCATCGCGTGAGGTACGCGGGCGGCGTAAGCCGTATACGCCCCGGACGCGAGCATCAAGGCAAAAGCCCGGACGCGTGCCAAGCGGTTTCCGCTTTCATATCCTTCCGAACGTTACACAACGCCAGCCTTTATTCAGCCGCGCCCCTGCGCCCATGCAGGTTATCCGGGTACCCGGCAAACAGACGGCAGGGTATCTTCTGCATCACACCCGGAAGATCACGGGTTCACTGCCGGAGAGAATCCGCCCCCCGTGGACAGTGACCTTGCTGCCGTCAATCTCGTTGACATACGCCCCGTCGGGCGCTTTGACCGTCACGGTCGCGGACTTACCCTGCATACTGAATATACCGATGTATTGCGTGCCGGGTTCTGTGAGGTATGCTGTCACCACGCCGGTGAGGTCATCCGCCGCGGCGGAAAAGTCCGCCGTCACAGGCAGCAATTCCTTCTTGATGTGTGCCAGTCTGATCATGTAATCCGAAAGGTCCCTGGCGGGGTCGCGGTCAAACGGCATCTTGTCAAAAAGGGAGGAATATTCGGTATTCTGCCATTCCTGCCCGCCGTAGAGCATCCACGTTCCCTTCTGGAAACAGGTGAATGCCAGCCAGTTCCGCAGCACGCGCTCATCGGGGAATCGCTTGGCGGCACGGGGCGTGTCATGATTCTCCACGAACCGCACTTTGATATAATCGCTCGGCAGGATATGCTCCTGATAGGTCAGCATATTCATGTAATCGCTGAGTCTGCCCTTGCCTTCGAGATACCGGTCAAAATAATCCTGCACGTCGTAGGGATACAGCATATCAAACGCGCGGTATAAATCGCTGTCGGTCGCCACGGGATAGCCGCTCTCCCGCGCAAACTGTACATGACCGGTATACACCGATTCCGCCAGCCAGATGGCTTTGTCGTTGACTTTTGCGACTTCTTCCACCGCCTGTTCCCAGAATTCGGCGGGGACACAGGAAGCCACGTCGCAGCGGAACCCGTCTACCATGCCCGCCCAATAGACCAGCGTGTCGATCTGATACCGCCACAGCTCGCGATTGCCGTAATCGAGGTCAATCACGTCGGTCCAGTCGCCGTAACGGTTGCCGAAGTCACCGTCCGGCTTGCGATAGAAGTATTCCGGGTGCTCGGCGCGAAGGACCGAATCGTGGGAGGTATGGTTGTACACCACGTCGATGATACAGCGCATACCGCGCCGGTGAATCTCCGACACCAGATGACGCAAATCGTCCAGCGTGCCGTATTCCGGATTGACGCCCCGATAGTCACGGATGGAATAGGGACAGCCCAGTTCCCCCTTCTTGTTAAGGACACCAATGGGATGAATGGGCAGCAGCCATACAATGTCGGTTCCCAGCGCCTTGATTCGATCCAGATCCCCTTCCAGCGCCGCGAAGGTTCCCTCCGGCGTGTGATTGCGCACATAGACCGAATAGATGATCTGACGCCGCAGTGAAATATCTCTTGTCTTCATGAAATGATGCACACCTCTTTTGTTGTATTTTTCTATCCCAACGCTTCCCGCGTTCAGCGATTATCGTTGCAGCACACCCACGCCGATCAGTCCCGGACCGGTATGCACGCCCAGCGCCGCGCCGATCTGCCCCGTGACAGTCACGGTACCGTTGACAATGGTACCCTCCACCACGTTGCGGGCATGGTGACCCTCTTCCGGCGCGCAGCCGTTCATGACTGCCAGATCGCACGCCGCCGAACCTTTGGCAAATTCATGGGCAAGATCAATCACCTTCTGAATGG
>CAMJHU010000235.1 GCA_946405565.1 uncultured Clostridia bacterium | reverse complement strand
GGGCGAACAAAGAAAATGCACCGGCAGAATATTAGCGGTCGGGATTGCCTACAACCGAAAAGACCCTAACAAGAAGCATGAATGCAAAGTGGAAGTATTGCGTGAAAAGCTGTAAGCCTAATGCAAAACCGTCAGATACGATTTAATAAAACATACCTGACGGTTTAAATCATTATGTCTGCTAGAAAAAATGTAGAAAAAATCACACAAATATAACTTGATTATTGACAATCTCTTCTGCTCTGCTACGGATGTTGTTTATGTGCTGTACCCAAAGCAATTGATTTTGGGTAACTATTCAGTCCCCCTCCCGTTTTTCAGGAATACGCTATAAATCACATAGAGTTACTGAATTAACACACAGAAAATATAATGATTATAAATCAATATTCTGCATAAAATCTCTGAAAAACAACAAGATTATTGTGACTTTCAGGGGGGACTGAATAGTTACTGGCAACGACTTCTTATTGTTTGTGAGGTTTTTACATTACGAATGATCTTCTTTAATCGTTGCACTTCTTCATCTGATAGCTTCACCACATATTTCCTATGCCGAGCCATATAACCACCACCTCATTGTGATGATTATATCTTACTACATCTTTTACCTAATTTCAATATTTTCCTAAATCTCAATATGTCAGTACACTAGGAAACATTCGTTTCCTTGGATTTTGGCAAAATATGGCGGAAAAGATGCAAGCCAGACGTGCGTGGAGAGATTCGTCAGCAGGCTCTTACACACACTTTATCCTTATTTCCCGTCGGTTGCGTTGCAGAATTATCCGAATAAACCTCTTTTCTCATACGGTTCCGACGCATAGGAAACAAAGGTGTAACCCGTTTCGGCAATGGACTTGCGGAGCGTTTCCTCATCGACAGGTTCATCGGAAACAAATGCAGCTTCGTTCCGCTTTCTCGAAACGACAAGTTTTTTTGCTTTTGGATAGATACGCCTTATGACGTCATTGATATGCGCTTCGCACATACCGCACATCATGCCTTCGATTTTGACTGTAATTTTTTCCATCTTGAAAAATCTCCCCTTTACTCTCGATTATCCTTTAACGCTTCAATCATATCAATCTTATTCACCTTGCGCCGCAGCAGAACCAGCGACACGAAATAGCAAAACACCGTGATCACGACCGTCATCAGAATGCTGATCGGTTTGAGCGTCGCCGGAATGATCAGACGTTCCACCTCAATAAATTCCGCACAGTACCATGCCATTCCTCCGTATGCAAAAGCAATCCCCAATATGATGCCCGGATGAAGCAGCAGGTGATTGGACGAGAGAATCATGGAATGAATACGACGATCCTCAAATCCCAGCACTTTCAGCATGGAAATATTGTGTCCGCACTCCGAAAGCATATTGTTGACCGTCGCGTAGAGCGAGGCGATACAGATGATCATGCCGATGCCGATAAAGGCGTAAATCAGACCCGCCATGGCGTTTATCATATTCTGCATCTGATTTTCGTAGGTAGTATCCGAAATAATCTCCGAGATTTTGTCCGTTTCCAGAGGGAGTGAACGCTCCGCAAGAATGACATTGTAGCTGCCGCTGTCCAGTCCGGCAATATCCGCCGCGCTTTTCCTTGAGGAAATAAGATAGCTCTGGTATCCGTTTTTAATGACGCCGTCAATGGTGACGGTGTGTTTCTCCAGTGTGGCAATATGACGGAAGGTGAATTGGTCGCCCTTGTGGACATCGTAAATGGCTTCGCACAGTGTGCTGATGTAGAAGCCGCTGGCGAGGTCGGCTTTTTCACCGTCAACGGTAGTGAGGTTCCAGAGCGTAGAGTCGCTGTCCAGCCCGATCAGGGAGAATTGTCTTGCCTTTGCGTCCTCAAACGGGAGCATGATCATCGCCTCGCCCGCGTAAGGTTTTCCTTTTTCAAGGGTGTTCAGGACATATTCGTATCGGAAGGAACCGAATTCCCCGTGCGCCTGTTCTCCGACCGCTTTTACCGAGTCGAGGAAAGAGAAGCCGAACGCCACAACTGCCGCGCCCAGGAAGATGCCGAGAAAGATAACGAAGCTCCTTCCGGGATTCCCGACAAGCTGACGGACGGCAAATCTGAATCTGACCTTTCTTCTGCTGCGGGTGAAAATCCTGCGGCTCTTTGCGTCATTGCCCACCTGTTCCGCCAGCAGTTTCACGGTGTCCTCTTTCAGCAGCTTTCTGACACGCAGCATGGCGGCAATGAAATAAATCAGCGTCGGCACGGCAAGTCCCGCGGCGACGACCCACAGAGGCAGCGTAAATGCCGGCGTCATGGGCTCGTAATCGGCAAGCCCCAGCGATCCGAACGGTTTTGCGAGAACCAGTGCCGCCACAGAGGTCAGCAGTCCGCCCACAATACCCGGAATGACCGCAAATAAGCTGTAATGCCGCATGAGTTTCGCCTTGCTGTAACCCATCGCCGAAAGTGTGCCGATGAGCTTCTGCTCCGCGCGGATTTTCCGACCCAGAAGAATACAGATCATCAGAACGGTGAGCAGCGGGAACAGCGTCAGAATGAACCACGACGACATAATGAACATATCCGCCTGCTCATGCACAAAGGTAATGCGCATATTGTTGTCAGCGGCGACGTAGCTTGCCATGTAGTAATTTCGGTTGATCTCCTTGCGGAAAGCGACCTGATCGGTTTTTTCTCCGTAAATGACCTTGTAATGGATACTGCCCTCGCCAAACCGTGATTTGAATTCTCTCGGCGTCATATAGGCGAGGAAGAAAGACGTGACGTTTTTGTAATCGTCGGTTAAATTCTCGATCATATAAAGATAATCGGGACGCAGGAAGGTTCCCACCACGGTATATTTCCTTCCGCCGACGGATATTTTTTCGCCCGGTGATACACCGTTTTCGTCAGCGTATCCCGCGGATATCAGGATTTCGCCGTCATTGCGCAGATCTCTGCCGGAGTGTATCTCGTACAGATCGATTTTCTCGTTGGGACGAAAAACACGTACCTTGTAGTCCCCCTCGTCCACACCGGCGTAACGCTCTCGTTCCAACGTAACGCCGTATTTTTCCTCCAATGCCTCTGCCCCCTCCTGCGGAATTTCCATGTAAGTGGCAAAGGTAGCATCTTCCCGCTTGTTTCTGGAGAAAAATTCGTCGCCGTACTGACCGATACCTGTTCCGGCGATATAGAAAAGATAAAACATCAGCAGCGTCACCATTGTCAGGAGCGACGCGGACACATAAAAAGGCAGATCGGCTCTGATACCGCGCCGATAGCGTTTGTTGAGTTTCATGCCGCCACCTCACAATACAAGCGCGTCGCTTGTCACTTTGTTCCGGTTTTCGTCACAGGATTCGATTTTTCCGTCACGGATACGCACGACGATGTCCGCCATTCCCGCAATCGCCTCGTTGTGGGTGATAATGAGCGTAGTCGTACCGTATTCGCGGTTGATTTTCTCAATGAATCGCAGTACCGAGCGGGAGGACTTGGTATCGAGCGCGCCGGTCAACTCATCGCAGAGAAGCAGCCTGGGATTTTTGACCATCGCTCTCGCTATGGCGACGCGCTGCTGCTGACCGCCGGACAATTCACGGGGAAAGCGATAACGGTATTTTTCGATATCAAGCGCTTTCAGAATATCGTCCACCGGCAGCGGCTTTTTGGCGATCTCCGCCACGACCGCCACATTTTCCTCCACCGTCAGATCGGGGATAAGGTTGTAAAACTGAAAGACAAAGCCGACGTTTTCCTTGCGGTAAGCGGTCAGCGCCTTTTTGGAAAGTCCCGTGATGCTTGCGCCGTTGATGATCATCTCGCCGCTGTCAAGGCTGTCCAGACCGCCGATCATATTGAGCAGCGTGGATTTTCCGGAACCCGACGGTCCAAGTATCACGCAGATTTTTCCCTCGTCAAGTGTGAAGTCGATGCCGTCCAGCGCGTAAACGGTCGCTTCACCCGAACCGTACTGCTTCCTTGCGTCTTTGACTTCAATGAACATTATTTTCGCCTCACTTACATAAACAAAGCCGAAATGTGGTAGACCGCGCAGGAGAGCAGCAGCGCCATTCCGATGTAAAACAGCGCGACTCTCGCCGTCCATTTAAAGGAATGCGACTCGCGGTAGGTGGTGGTGAGCGCCATGACGCAGGGAATATTGAAGGTGCAGGCCGCCATAAAAGCAAGCGCTTCGGACTTGGAAACCGTCTGCGACATCATCTGCGATAGCACAGCGCCGTCCGTGGCGGTACTGCCGGCATGGAAGGTGGCTTCCACCAGACTGTTCTGTCCCACAAAGATGGCGTTGAGTACGCCGAGTACCGCTTCTTTGGCAAACGCGGAACTGAGGAAGCCCAT
>CAMJHU010000234.1 GCA_946405565.1 uncultured Clostridia bacterium | reverse complement strand
GTCAGATCATGGGCAGCATGGGACTTGATCCGGAGGTAACGTATCCTACGGGTGCCGACCTGCTGATACTGCCCTATCAGGGCAAAAGCCGTCCGGAAGCCTATGCCGCCTCGCTGGTGGAGCGGTTGCAGCCCAAGGCGGTGCTGCTCGATCATTATGACGACAGCTTTCCGCCCATGACCGCACCTATTCCTACGACGGCTTTTGAAACCTATCTGACCGAACGGCAAGGCATTCCCTGTCGCGCGATGCGGCGCGGTATTACATATGACATGGAGGAAATACTGACATGAGCAAGGAAACACGAGAATTGAAAGCCAAGGCAAAGCAGGAAAAAAAACAAGCCAAGCTCGACGCAAAACAGGCAAAAAAGCAGGCGAAAATAGATGCCAAGCAAGCCAAACTCGATGCCAAACAGGCGAAGAAGGACGCAAAGCTCCAAAAGAAAAAACGCCGCCGCCACTGGGGCGACCGGCGTGACGGCAGGAGGGTCAAGGCTCCGGGATTGCAGACCGTCATGGGCTATCTGCTGCCCAAACGCACTGACTGTGAGGTATATCTTAACGATACCATCGACGCAACCGAACTGGTGCAGTATCTCGAACGCCGCAACGCGGAACACCCGGATTACAAGACGACGGTGTTCCATTGCGCCGTGACCGGTATGGCACGGATGGTCAAGGAGCGTCCGGTGATGAACCGTTTTATTCAGGGGTACCGTATGTATGAGCGTGACGAGATCACCATCAGCTTTGTGGTGAAACGTCGGTTTGCCGACGGTGCGGAGGAATCGCTCATGGTGCTGACCCCTTCCGATGAGGATAACCTCGATTCCATCAGCAAGCGGATTGTGGGGGACGTCAAGGAGACGCGCAAGAGCGAGCATTCCACGGGTGGCATCGACGCGGTGCTGGACGTTTTTGCGGCGCTGCCTCGCCCGGTGCTGATCGTGGCGATCCGGATCATCCGCTGGCTGGATTTCTGGGGCAAGAATCCCAAATTCCTGACCGATGGGGATCCCAATTATACCACCATTCTGACCAGCAATCTCGGCAGCATCAAATGTCCCTCTGTCTATCATCATCTCAACAATTACGGTACCAACAGCATTATGATTACCATCGGTACGCTCCACAAGGAAGAGTTGATTATGCCCGACGGTACCAAGCAGATACGCGATGTGATCGACATCGGCGCGACGCTGGATGAGCGGATTGCGGACGGGTTCTATTTTGCCCGCAGCTTAAAGCTCATCAAACACGTCTTCGCCAATCCGACGCTTCTGGAGAAGCCGATTGGCGAAGAGAGTGGTTTTTCCTATTGATCGTGTGACAGGATTACAGAATGTCGTAGGTTTTCTCAAACTCGGCGCGGGAGATGAAATTGAAATCCGCGTCGGTGATGACGCCGTTCTTGTCCCGCGTGATGGAGTAGAAGCAGATCACGGCGTCTTTGGCGGCGGAGAGCGGCGCTCCCCACAGTACAGCGTTGAAATAGGCGTTTTCGTCGTCTTCGCGGATGGTGAGTCCCTTCTCATCTATCAGGAAGTTGATTTCTTCTCCCTCGGGCTCATTGACGTCCCACGCGGCGAGCGGCTGCGGAATCTGTTCATATTCCCCGTTCCCGGCAGCCCGGTGGTTGGCTTCAAAGAACGCGGCGGAATTGGGATAGGGATTGCCGGTGGAGTCCAGCTTGATATAGTCGCCCGGCTGCGCGACTTCGCCGTGACCGTTGACTGCTTCCTGCGAAAAAATTTCATAGGTGCCGTCCGGCAGAGGCTTGACTTTGCCGGATTCCATCAAAGCGTCGAGTACCTCACTGGGTTCGCCCAGACGATAGGCAGTCACGCGTTTCCCTGTCTTCTTTTTGATCTGAAACATATACATCGCTCCTTATGGTTGATACGATACGGTGCGCCTTTCAGCGTTCCTTTTCTCTATTATTGTATCCCAAAATGATGCGTTCGTCAACCGGTTTTTACGCAAAGTGACGGACATTTTTCAGAACTTCAGAATTTCTTGGGGTCCATCCTGTTGACAAATGCGCGGATTGGATATATAATACAGATATGACAGACGGCATTGCAGAAAACGGTTACTTCGTTGACTCATTACCTACGATTCGGGGGTGCCTGCCATCCCCATCACCGTTATCGATTTTATCCGGCTGTCATACGTTTGCTGAAAAGCGGCAGTGCAGAGAACGGTTACTTCGTCCACGGCGCAAGCGGCGGTTCGAATCCGCCCGCCCAGTGATTGGGTGTAGCTCAGCGGTCAGAGCGGCGCCTTTGTACCGTTTTCGATTTTTCTCCGCTTTGTATAATTTTTTTATGGTATGATTCTTTAGGCTTTCTTAATACTTATTCTGTTGACAAATTCATCAGGATGGTGTATCATTCTTACAGAAGCAACGGCATTGCAGCCGACGGTTCCTTCGCGGTTTGGATGGGTTCGATTCCCATATATGTCCCGTCGGCGATTTTATCCGATTGTCTTTTTTACAATTTTGATAGGAAGCGGCAGTGTGGAAAACAGTTCCTTCGGATTTTTTACTGACAAGTCATCACAGCGCGTGGGTACAGGCCCGTCCCGCAGGACGATGAAGGCAGACCGACCAAGCTGACACAACTTTTCCCCTTTGGCACTTACAATCGAATACAATTGTTTTCCCTGTTTTCTTTATTTCTCCGCTTTTTATATCATGACAAACGTGCATTGCAGTCATCGGTTACTTCGTATTCTAAACGACAGGTTGTCGGTTCGAGTCCGACCGTCCGGGCTATCCGGGCGTAGCTCAATTGGTAGAGCGTTAATTACCGACGGCGATTTTATCACGTTTGTCTTCTTTTTTTGCAATTTTTTTCAGAGGAGGGATATCTCATGTCCAAGTTCAATCAGACCAATACCGTCAAGACTGTCAACCGCGAGGGCAATCCGGCGTATGCCATGAGCGCGAAGTCCAGGCTGATCACGCAGGTGCTGACCTCGTTCTTCAATGAAGCCAAATTTTACGGCGACAATTCCGACGAGATGCGGGAAACCATTCAGGTGGTTATCAAAACCGACCCGGCGTTTATCTCGAAGCTGGCGGTCTTTGCGCGGCGGGAATTCCATATGCGCTCGGTGTCGCACGTGCTGACCGCGTATCTGGCGCACGAGCCGGAAGGCAAGCCCTTTGTGCGTAAAACGGTGCGCGGCGTGACGCAGCGCGGCGACGACGTGACCGAAATCATGGCGTTCTACCTCCAGACCTTCGGCAAGCCGGTTCCCAATTCGCTCAAGCGGGGCATCGGCGACGTGATGAAAGGCTTTGATGAATATACGCTCGCCAAATACAAGGGCAGCAGCAAGGCGATCAAAATGCGCGATCTGCTGTGCCTCTGCCGACCCAAGCCCAAGGACGAGGCGCAGGCGGCGCTGTGGAAGCGCTGTCTGGAAAACAAGCTTGCCACGCCCGTGACATGGGAGACGGAACTCTCCGCTAAGGGCAATAATGCCAAGACATGGGAAGCGCTGATTGACAGCGGCAAGGTGGGTTACATGGCGCTGCTGCGCAACCTGCGCAATATCCTTCAGGCGAATCCCCGCAATCTCAAAAAGGTCTGGCAGACCATAGAAGATCCCGAAGCGGTGCGGTGTTCCCGTCAGTTGCCCTTCCGGTTTCTCTCCGCCTACAAAAGCGTTGCCTCCCTTGCGGGCAGCCGGGGACTGACCGCGCTGGAACAAGCGGCGGCTGTTTCGGTGGAGAATATGCCCCGTCTCAACGGCACCACCGTCATCGCGGTGGACGTATCGGGTTCAATGAACTGCCGCCTCAGTGACAAATCCGACGTGTGCTGCGAGGAAGTCGCGATGCTGCTGGGACTCATCGGAAGCCGTATCTGCGACGACTGCCTTTTCTATACGTTTGATACCGAAATCCGGAAGGTGCCGGTGTCGCAGAACACCGGTATTCTCCGCGAATGCATGAATCACAGCTGGGGCGGCGGCACCGATATAGGACTGCCTTTCAAGAAAATGCGGGAGGACAGGGTGAGAGCCGACCGGGTCATCATTCTGTCGGACAACGAGTGCAACGCGGGGTACCGCAGTCCCGTACAGACCCTCGCCGATAAATACCGCCGTGCGTCGGGACGCGATATCTGGGTTCACGCCATCGATCTCCAGGGCTACGGCACCCAGCAGTTCCACGGCGCCAAGACCAACATCATCGCCGGCTGGAGCGAGAAGGTCTTCGATTTCATCGGGCTGGCGGAAGCAGGTGTGGGTTCGCTGGAAAAGACCATTGCGGCATACGAATGGGAATAAAAACAGGATAGATTGTGAAGTACCCCCGAGCGGG
>CAMJHU010000233.1 GCA_946405565.1 uncultured Clostridia bacterium | reverse complement strand
GTAGTATCCCACGTCAATCGTCAGAGTTCTCAATTCAGGATCCGGATAACAGGAATCTGTTAATTGACTCTTCAAAAGATTTATAAGTTCTGTGTCCTGTTTTAATTCTTCGCAGATTTCATTATACATCTTATAAAAATTTCTAATATTTCCTGCATAGTCTCCCTTTTTGAAACTATAATCAGATTCCAATTCATCTGCTACACTCTTAATTTCACTATATTTATAAATATAATATTTATCTGGGTATCTCAACCATAGATACGTACATATAGCGTTTTCATATTGATAATGCTGCGCTGCTCCTTTGCCGTACTTTTGCAGTAGGATTGTCGAATGAAGCTTGAATGCCTCAATTCGTTCAACTACGTCCTTTGTCTCATCAAACAATGCAATGAACATAGCTCTGACTTCATCAGGTGCAGCTTTTGCGAACCCGATTATCATTCCTGCTGGAAAGTTATTCTGAGAATTAAGCAGGATTGATGTCTTATCCAGTGATCGACTTAGCATTTCGGCAAAATCAGGAGCGTTCACATCCCAATGATCCTGAAACCACCTCACTGCTTCCCATTTGAATCTTTCGTTTTTCCATAGCGTGGGTATAAAATCCTGCTTGTAGTAAGCGAGAACTTCTTTCAGACACGATATGTTAATCATTTCATTTTCCCCTTATATGCTTCCATTAGCTCATGATGTAATTACCTGAATCCGTGAAACTTGGATTATGAAAAATGCTTGAAATACGCATAGAATCGAATGTTTCAGGCATTTTTACAGGCATTTTTTCTGCACCCATTTGGTGCAAATTCATAAGCCGAGATTTTCGCTTAAAACGCCGTGTTTATCGGGCATTCAGTGGTCTTTTACAATTTGTATTTCACGGATTCAGGTAATTACATATAGAACGGCGGAAATCCATCTGATAAGGGAATTTCCGCCGTTGGTCTTATTTTAAAGTTAAGCGAACATCATTCCTCAAATCCGAAGTTATCTACTTTGAGGGTGCGGCAGTTTTCGGAAACCGTGCGGACAGTGCCCTGTGGGAATCCTTTGGCGGTCTGCGCGCTGACTTCGAGGGAAAGTTCGAGATCACAACCATCTACTTCCGACAAATGGGTAATGACTTCTTCAAGGTATTTTTGGAGGTCGCGGATCACGCGGGTGTTGTCGAGTCTCACGTTCATATAGAATCGCGTGTCACCCACTTCAGGAACAGGCACCGGTACAGGCTGGGAGTTTTCCCCTCCCGGATCATTTACTATCAGATTGCCGCCGGAAGGCTGCTGCGGGGGAACGGAATCCGTGCTTTGTCCGGTAAAGGAGGAAGGAGCCGGCGTGACTGCGGTATGGTTGTCCTGATTGATCTGCTTCAACGCGGTCAGCAGCTTCACAAGATAATCGCTCGGATAGACGTCCGGAATCGACGTGTTGTATTTCAAACCGGAATATTTTTCTCCATTGAAGGAAGAAGCAAGCGCAAAGCAATCGTCTCCCGTAACGCCTGCCATAATCGCCCCGGCAAGCACGGAATAATCGGCAAGGCGCGGAAGGTAGCAATACGTTGTCAGATAATCCCACAGCTTTTTGACCTGAATATGATCATCTTCCCGCCAGAGAAGGTTATCAAGCTCCATTTTCAACAGTGCGGGCGCCCATTTTGTGATGACCTGCTCATTCTGAATCATCTTTGCGGCTGCTTTGGCAACGATCTGATCCCTGCCAGGAAGCCTGTCTCTGTTCCAGACAATGGTCTTCATATCCATCACACGGTCAATGTCAGGAACAAGAAGCCAGCAGTAGGTTTCATTGATGCGGTCGGCGACAGTCTTGTCGCATCTCGCAATATTGCTGTCCGTTTCGGCATTCTGCGCCGCATCAAGATTGAGCCTTTCCCGGTCGTCTTTGATAGAGCGCCATGCGAGAAGCTCTTTGACGGCGCTTCGGAGACTTAAAGAAAGATTGTCGTCAGGAGAGACAAAAGCCAGCATATTTCTGTAGGTGCGCGGTGCTGTTCCTCTCGTATTGAGAATCTCTCCGGCTTTGAGAAGCGCGGCACAGTCGTCCTTGCCCTGCCTGAAGGTGTCGTCCGGTCTGAGAATGACCAGCCGCACAGCCTGTTCGTCGGAAATATCATTGGAACCAGCGGGACAGATATGCAGTCCGGCGAAGGGGGATTCCTTGCGAAGTTTGCGCAGACGGTTTTCTATCTCATATTCCGCATCGGACGCGGCAATCTGGGAAGAACGGTCCATCGCGGTCTTGCGAAGCGTGGGTCGCGTATCAAACCAGTAGCGATTGCCGGCGGTGTCGGCATAGAGGTAAGTGAGTGAACTGCGGAGATTATTCAGCGCATCGTTGAAATCGGCGATATTTTCTCCGGGCTGCACAACGCCAAGTCTGATACGGGAAGCCTCAATGCCGCGGATGCTCTGCACGCGGTCGGTGGGTGCGCTGCCGAGCATAATCGTGCGGGAAACACGGCGGGCTGCCATTTTCTGTCCGTATCTCGCCGTGTCCTTGTCGAGCCGGTAAGGAGCGGATTTTTTGCCGTCCACCTCGGAATCAATGATTGCGTTCCACGTCTCCGGCAGGTAGCGGATGAGTTCTTCTTTGACGGTCGGAATGTCGAGCGGAATGGAGCCGGGCATAATCATTGCGCCGGCGTCGCTTGCCATCCAAAGCTCGTGAATGACCGCTGCCATGAGCCGCAGTACGCCGCGGGTGCGCTGAAAATGTTCCAGCGTCGCCCATTCGATATAGAGCCTGTCGAAGATCTCCGGATGAATGGGATAGCAGGAAATCATCCTGTCCCTGTAATCCACTTCTCTTGCGTCAATCGGGAAATCGCCCTGGTTGTCCTGATACATACGGCTGAATTCGTCGCAGATTCGGTCGCGTTCAGCGGGGTTCTTGCAGTCAAGGAAAAGACGGCGGCGGACGACCTCAAAGCCTTCGTTTGCCGCGACGGGCTTCCAGATGGATTCTTTTCGTCCGAAGGTGTGTTCAATGGCTTCCAGTGCCTTCTGTCCGGCTTCTCCGCCGATCTCGACATTGGATTCGGGAATGGAGGCAACCACCATGCTGTTCTTGCTGGCGCTGGCGGCTTCGGTGATTTCCTGAATGAAGGTGATGAAATTCTCAAAGGAACCGGCGGGAAGTCCGTCAATGCCGTAAATCTTTCTGGCGTAGGCGACAAGCTCGTCCATGAGAATCAGGCAGGGTCCGCAGGCGTCAAAGAGATTTTTGAGCGCGACGCTGCCGGGCGCAACGCCCTTTTTGTCGGATTCCTTTATATAATCGTAGAGAGAAGGGTCGTTTGCCGAAATCGCAAGCTGCGCCGCCATTTCGCCCCAAAGGGTGTTGACGGTCACGCCGGGAAGATTGGTGGGGCGTTTGCTTCTCGTGGGGTCAATGGCTGTGCCGACCAGTACTGCGACATTCGCGTGAGGAAGCTCGGTGAAACCCGCTTCATCAAAAACGGCTTTCAGATTGGGCAGCTTGTCAAGAGAAACCCAGCTGTGTGAAAGGTGGTAGAGCGCAAGCAGGCTGTGTGTTTTGCCGCCGCCGAACGCGGTCTTCAATTGAAGCACAGGCTCGCCGTTCTGTCCGTTGAATCGCTTCAACGCCTGCACCAGAAGTCCCTTCATCCCGTCGGTGACATAAGTGCGGGCGAAGAATTCCACAGGGTCGCGGTATTCAAACGCGCCGTCGCCTCTGGCAACCTGCGAGAGATCGGCGGCAAATTCCGCGTTGAGGTATCTGCCCTGTGCCACGTCGGGATGCGGCTCGATGATGTCGCGCCAGCTCGGCAGCTTGAACCCGTTGGATTTTGTGATAACGCCTACCTCATCGTTCTTCTTGGCGGGAGCCGGTGCGGCGTTGCCCTGCGTCACCGAAGTCGAACCCATCGCCGTGCCGTAGCGCAGTTCCCGCAGAATGGTGCGGATTTCCTCCGCGGCTTCCATATCAAATCCGCCACAAAGACGCGCCATGGTGTCGAGCGCACGCTCCGCGTCGTCCTGATTCATATCTTTAGAACCGATGTGAGAAAACGTGTTTCTGACGCCCATCAATTCCTTTGCCCATGTGCGGTGATCGATGGAAAGCTGTCTTCTAAATAGGTTGTTCCACTCTTTGTCGAGCAGACGAAGGCAGTTTGCTATGTCAAGCGAATCCATCAGATCGGCGTAATCTCCGCCGGAAGGAAGATCTCTTGCCTGATCGCCAAGCATCATCAAAACTTCCTGCCACCAGCCTTTACCGTATTCCCGGCTCATGGATTGACAAAGATAACCTGCAAACTGCGGCAGCAGAATGCGGAATCCCTTTTGCACATATTCC
>CAMJHU010000232.1 GCA_946405565.1 uncultured Clostridia bacterium | reverse complement strand
CATCGGCCCCGACACCGACGTCCCCGCAGGCGACATCGGCGTGGGCGGCCGTGAAATCGGCTACCTCTTCGGCCAGTACAAGAGACTGCGCGACGAATACAGCGGCGTGCTCACCGGCAAGGGTCTGACCTACGGCGGCAGCCTTGCCCGTACCGAGGCAACCGGCTACGGTCTCTGCTACTACACCGAGGAAATGCTCAACGACCACGACGATTCCTTCAAGGGCAAGACCGTTGTCATCTCCGGTTCCGGCAACGTGGCGATCTTCGCCACCCAGAAGGCAACCGCTCTCGGCGCAAAGGTTGTGGCGCTCTCCGATTCCAACGGCTACATCCATGATCCCGACGGCATCGACCTCGACGCGGTCAAGGAGATCAAGCTGGTCAAGCGCGGCAGAATCAAGGAGTATGTCGAGAACCATCCCAATGCCACCTATACCGAAGGTTGCCGCGGCATCTGGACGATTCCCTGTGACATCGCTCTCCCCTGCGCCACCCAGAACGAACTCGATGAGGACGGCGCAAAGGCTCTGATTGCCAACGGCGTCAAGGCTGTCTGCGAAGGCGCGAATATGCCTTCCACCCCCGAAGCGGTTCACGCGTTCCAGTCTGCGGGCGTACTCTTCGGACCCGCCAAAGCTGCCAATGCCGGCGGTGTCGCCACCTCCGCTCTCGAAATGAGCCAGAACTCCATGAGATACAGCTGGACCTTTGAAGAGGTTGACGCAAAGCTGCACGACATCATGGTCAACATCTATCACAACTCCGCCAAGGCTGCCAAGGAATACGGCATGGAGGGCAACCTCGTCGCCGGCGCCAACATCGCGGGCTTCCTCAAGGTCGCCAACGCGATGCTCGCTCAGGGCGTTTGCTAATCTTTTTCGCAGCGAATTATTATTGCACCATTAAGAAAATCCCGTCGGACGGAAAATTGCTTCTGTCCGGCGGGATTTTTTTAGTGGTCAGTGGTCAGTGGTCAGTTATTCGATTGCAAAAGAAAGCAAAAAACGGACGCCAAACGGTGTCCGCTTTTTTCAATCCCTTATAGAGGTTAATGCAAGAACAACAAATCTGTTCTATTTGTATTATATCCCTAACCTCTTGTAAAGTCAAATGAACAGAATCTCTTCATCTGTGAACAATATATTAACTGACCACTGACCACTAAATTTTCTCTTGCATTTTCTGAAAACCGTGCTATAATAGTTTAGCAATTTGAAATTGAGACCGATTATCAATTTCGTTTTTATGAAGGAAAGAGAGGGACACGCCGCATGGAACACAAGCGGAATTATCACACGCGGCAGCAGGAAGCGGTCTCGGAATACTTCCGGCGCCACCCGAATAGCTGTGTCACGGCTGATGATATCTATCTCTTTTTTATGCGGGGAAACGGCAAGATCGGCAAGGCGACCATTTACCGATGTCTCGATAAACTCGTGGAAAACGGGGAAATCAAAAAATTCATCTCGGACAGCGGTGACGGTGCCATGTATCAGTGGATGGACGCGGCGGGCGGCTGCGACCGGCATTTCCACCTCAAATGCACCGCCTGCGGGCGCATCATTCATCTGGACTGCGGCTTTATGAGTGAATTTGAGAAGCACATCGGCGAGCATCACGGCTTCCGGGTGGACAATGCCCGCACGGTGATTTACGGTCTGTGCGAGGCGTGCGCCGACGATTCTGCCCAAGCAAACGGAAAAGAGGAATTCATCGACCTATGAAAGCATTGAAGTTATGGAAAATACTGTGTCTGCTGCTCTGCGCGGCGCTGCTGTCGGGACTGTGCCAAGGCTGCGCGCCGGTTGACAGTGACATGGACGACGGAAAAATTTCCATCGTCGCGACTGCCTTTCCGCAGTATGATTTTGCACGGCGCATCGCGGGCGACTGCGCCCATCTTACCCTGCTGCTGAAACCCGGCATGGAGGCGCATTCCTACGAACCCAGCCCGAAGGATATCATCCGCATTTCCCACTGCGACCTTTTTCTGAACGTCGGGGGCGAATCCGAGACATGGCTGGAAAGCGTGCTGGACACCGTACCCAATCCGCACCGCCGCACTGTGGCGGCGCTGGACTGTGTGGATCCGCTCGAAGAAGAAACCATGGAAGGTATGCAGAGTCACGAGCATCACCATCATCACGACGGCGACGAAGAAGAGCATCATGAGAATGAGGAGGAAGAAGAGGAAGAATATGACGAACACGTTTGGACGTCGCCCATGAACGCGGTAAAAATCGTCAACGCCATCAGCGAGGCACTGTGCGAGATCGACCCCGAAAACGCGGCGTACTATCGCGAAAACACCGACGCTTATGTGGAAGAACTGCTGGCGCTGGACGCTGCCTTCCGCGAGGTGGTAAGTGACAGCCAGCGAAATGTGCTGATTTTTGGGGATCGTTTTCCGCTGCTCTATTTTGTGAGAGAGTACGGTCTGACCTATTATGCCGCCTTTCCGGGCTGTGCCGCCGAAACCGAACCCAGCGCCGCAACCGTGGCGTTTCTGATTGATACGGTAAAGCGCGAGAAGGTGCCGGTCATCTTTTACATCGAGCTTTCCAACCACAAGGTGGCGGACGCTATCGCGGAATGTACCGGCGTGCGCACCGCGCTGTTCCACACCTGCCACAATATTTCCTACGACGATTTCGCGTCGGGAAAAACCTATCTCAGCCTGATGCAGGCAAATGTCGAAGCATTACGGGAGGCATTACATTGACACAAAAGGACAAAAAGCTGCTGTCCTGCAGCGGACTCACCATCGGTTATGAAAATCAGACCGTACTGGAAGACGTATCGTTTGATCTCATGCGGGGGGATTATCTCTGCGTTGTGGGAGAAAACGGTGCGGGCAAATCCACGCTCATCAAGTGCCTCGCCGGACTCATGAAGCCTATGAGCGGCAGCATCACCCACGCCAAGGGACTTTCCCGCCGGGACGTGGGCTATCTGCCCCAGCAGACCGCCATTCAGCGGGACTTTCCGGCTTCGGTGCGGGAGGTGGTGCTGTCGGGCTGTCTCAACAGCGGACGCCTGCTGCCCTTCTATACCCACGAAGACAAGGCGCGTGCCGCCAAGTATCTCGAAGAACTCGGCATGACGGCGCTGGCGGATCGTTCCTACCGCGAGCTGTCGGGCGGTCAGCAGCAGCGGGTGCTGCTGGCGCGGGCGCTGTGCGCGTCGCGCAAGCTGCTGATTCTCGACGAGCCGGTTACGGGTCTGGACCCGCTGGTGACAGCCGAGATTTATGACATCATCAAGGAAATCAACCGGCGGCATCATACCGCCGTCATCATGGTGTCGCACGACGTCAAGACTGCCGTCAGGAGCGCCAACCGGATTCTGCACGTCAAACACACGGTGCAGTTCTGCGGCAGCACGGCGGATTATCTGAAAAGCGACGTGGGACGCGCATTTATGGGGAGGTAAGAAAATACGATGTGGGAGATGTTTTCCTATCCGTTTATCCTGCGGGCATTGGTCGTGGGCATACTGGTGTCGCTGTGTTCGTCGCTGCTGGGGGTCAATCTGGTGCTGAAGCGCTACTCCATGATCGGCGACGGTCTGTCCCATGTGGCGTTCAGCGCGATGGCGGTTGCCACGGTCATGAACTGGGCGCCGCTGTGGGTGGCGATTCCGGTGGTGATTGCCGCTTCGTTCCTGCTGCTCCGGCTGAGCGCCAACAGCCGCGTCAAGGGGGATTCCGCCATTGCGCTGGTGTCCACCGGCGCGCTTGCCATCGGGGTGTTTATCATTTCGATGAAATCCGGCATCAATACCGATATCAATAATTATATGTTCGGCAGTGTACTCGCCATCAGCTCTTCCGACGTGGTACTGAGTGTGGCGCTGTCGCTGGCGGTGCTGGCATTGTATGTCATTTTCTACCACAAGATTTTCGCGGTGACATTTGATGAACCGTTCGCCAAAGCCACCGGTATTTGGGTGGAAGGATACAATATGCTCATCGCGGTGCTGACTGCCGTCACCATCGTACTGGGTATGCGCATGATCGGCGCGCTGCTGATTTCCAGCCTGATTATTTTCCCCGCGATGTCGTCCATGCGGGTTTTCAAAAATTTCCGCAGTGTGGTGATCTGCGCGGCGGTCATTTCGGCGGTATGCTTCTTCGCGGGACTGCTGATCTCCTATCAATACTCCGCGCCGACCGGCGCGAGTGTGGTCATTATCCATCTGGCGGTATTTGCCGTATTCTGCGCGGTGGATTGGTTACGTGCCAATATCCGGAAATTTTCTCAAAACTGACGGAAATGGATTGCAAAATCTCACCGGAAATGATATACTATCCGTGAGGGAAGGCAGGTGGAAACGTTGGCTCAGAACAGCAAGAGTGA
>CAMJHU010000231.1 GCA_946405565.1 uncultured Clostridia bacterium | reverse complement strand
CGTGTTTATCGGGCATTCAGTGGTCTTTTACAATTTGTATTTCACGGATTCAGGATAATCTCAATTTAAGGGAGGTGATTTTTATGGCGCAACAAAGCAAAGAAACATTGATTAAGCGCTATGAGTCTTGTGCCGAAACTTATAAGAAAAAAGGTGATCGAGAATATGCCTATGCAAAAAACGGTCTAGGTGATGAACATTACGGCAAAGCAAAAGAGGCATATAAGCGCTCCAAAAGAAATCAAGATAAAGCGGACGCATTAAAAAATGATTAATAATCGCACGTAGGAGGTATTTATACATGGGCTTTTGGGATAAAGTAGAGAGTGGTTATGAAAAGATTGAATCTGCAGGTCAAAAATTTAGTGAATTTGCCGATAGAGAGCAGACTCGGGTATGGAGAAATCTCAGACCAAAGATAAGAGAACTATCTGACGACGCATTACGTTATAAACTGGCGCAATTTGAAGAGGCAGGCAATTCGTATGCTGTAGAAGAAATCGAGAGAGAAATGCGAAATCGAGAGAGAAATGCGTCGTAGGCATATTGACTAAGGATCTGCTGAAGATTATAGTAAACGAATTTAATGTCTGCATTTTATCGCAATCGGAGAGATGGCGAAATCAGTGCATTGTAATCTCAAAGCTCAAAAGTCAAGTTCGTTTACTATAAGTTGACATTTTGCAAAAAATATTCTATGTTATTTGTTGTTTGTTAAGAGTTTTGTTCAAATTATTTCGTGATAGAGCTGGTATTTGAGTAAATAAAAAGCACATACACTGTATTTTACGGTGTATGTGCTTTTTAGTATGGTGATAAATTAAAATTTCTCAAAAATTAATACTCGGTATACTTCGTAATAATCAATCCGGAACTGGTGACTATGAAGCTGACGTTCACCGCCTCCGTTCACCGCCTCCCGCAACAACCTCCCGTCCGGCGACAACACCTGCCGCCTGATGGCGTATGGCGATACAACCTTGCAGGACGTCATTGTGGGCGCGGACGATATGGATACCGTCGTGGCGTATCTGAGTGTGGAAGCCCCGTCCGGCGGTCTTGCGCTGAAAAAGGTGTCCGACGACGGCGTGGTGGAAGGCGTGACCTTCACCGTCAAGGGCAACGGCGTGGAAAAGACCGTCACCACCGGCAAGGACGGTTTTGTGAACGTGACAGGACTGTTCCCCGGCACCTACACCGTCACCGAGCAGACCATCGACCGCTATGAACCTCAGGAGCCGCAGACTGTCACCGTGGAGGGCGGCAAGACGGCAACTGTCACTTTCTCCAATAAGCTCAAGCGCGGAAGTCTGGAGGTCATCAAGACCGCCGAGGATAAATTCATCGAGGGCGTGAAATTCCACCTTTTCGGCAAGTCGTATGCAGGAACCACCGTCGATGAATATGCCGTCACTGACAAGAACGGTCTGGCGAAATTCAGCAATATCCCTATCAGCGGAGAAAAGCCCTACACGCTGGAGGAAGTGGGCGCGGGCGACCAGTACACCGTTCCCGACAAGATGACCGCGCCGATTGAGTGGAACAAAGTGACCAAGCGCAGCCTGAATAATTCGCTCAAGAAATTCCGTGTGAACGTCGTCAAGAAGGACGCGGACGTGACTGCTTCTCAGGGCGAAGGTTCGCTGGCGGGCGCGGTGTACGGCATTTACAAGGGCGACACGCTCATCGACCGCTACACCACCGACAAGGACGGCAAATTCACGACGAGCTATTACACCTGCGACACCGACTGGACGCTCCGCGAAATCTCTGCGCCGGTCGGCTATACGCTCGACAAGACCGTCTACAACATCGATTCCGACCCCAAGCTCTTCACCCTGACACAGAACACCGTCAACATGGAAGTCAAGGAAACCGCCGCCAAGGGCAATATCGCCATCATCAAGCACACCGACGACGGCAGCACCGGAATTGAAACACCCGAAAAAGGCGCGAAATTCCAGATTTATCTCAAATCCGCCGGTGATTACAACAGCGCGAAAACTGCCGAAAAAGATACCCTGATCTGCGACAAGAACGGCTACGCCAAGTCCAAAGACCTTCCCTACGGCTTATATACCGTGCATCAGGTGTCCGGCTGGGAGGGACGCGAACTGATTGCCGATTTTGACGTGTTCATCAAGGACAATTCCGAAACCTACAGTTTCCTGATTAACAACGCCAATTTCCGCAGCTTTCTCCGCGTGGTGAAGAAGGATTCCGAAACCGGCAAGACCATTCCCTACGCCGGTGCGGGCTTCCAGATTTACAATCCCAGCGGCAAGCGCATCTCCATGAAACTCACCTATCCCGAAGTCAAAACCATCGACACGTTTTACACGTCCTCCGACGGCACACTCACAACGCCGCAGTCGCTGGAATACGGCAAGGGTTACAAGCTCGTGGAAGTGCAGGCTCCTTACGGGTATGTGCTGGATTCCACGCCCATTTCCTTTGACGTGACAAAGGAGAACGCCAAGAGCAAGGATGACATTCCGGTGATCGAGGTCGTGCGCACGAATATCGCGCAGAAGGGAACCATCACTGTCACGAAAAACGGCGAGGTCTTTTCTTCTGTGAGCGAGGCGAAGGGCATTTACCAGCCGATTTACGCGGTCAAGGGTTTGTCCGGCGCGGTCTTTACGATTACCGCCGCCGAGGATATTGTCACGCCCGACGGCACCACCCGCGTCAAGAAAGGAACGCTGGTGGACACGATCACCACCGACGCAAAGGGCAGCGCAAAATCCAAGCAGCTTTATCTCGGCAAATACGAGGTCAAGGAAATCACCGCGCCCACCGGCTTTGTGCTTTCCGGCAAGGTGAAAACCGTTGAACTGACCTACGCGGGACAGGACGTGAAGGTCACATCCACCGCGACGGAATTTACCAATCTCCGACAGAAGGTGGAAATCGAGCTGAAAAAGGGACTGGAAATCGACGAGCTTTACGGCATCGGCACGAACGGCGAAATTTTTGATATTTCGTTCGGACTCTACGCCGCCGAGAAGCTCACCGCCGCCGACGGCAAGACCGTTCCCAAAGACGGCTTGATCGAGATCCTTTTCCTGAGCGACGAAGGCAGAGGCAAGGCGAAAAGCGATCTCCCCATCGGCAGCTATTATGTCAAGGAAATCGCCGCCAATTCCGCGTATGTCGTTGGCAATACGAAATTCCCTGTCAATTTCGCCTATGCCGGACAGGAGAAAGCGACCGTATCCATCAAGGTCAACGACGGCAATTCCATTGCCAATAAAATCATTTACGGCAGCGTGAAAGGCAAAAAGACCGACGAGGACGGCAACGCGCTGGGCGGTGCGGTCATCGGCATTTTCAAGGTCGGTACGGAGAAATACACCGAAAAAACTGCCATTCAGACCGCGACTTCCGCGGAGGACGGCAGCTTTGGCTTTGAAAAAGTGCCTTACGGCACATGGATCGTCCGTGAAATCGCGGCTCCCACCGGCTTCGTGCTGTCCGAAGAAGAATTTCCCGTGACAGTCGGCAAGGCGGAGCAGGTCATCGAAATCAGCATGGTCAACCGCTTCATCAAGGGCAATATCGCTTTGACCAAGGTTGACGCGGACTACCCCGAAAACAAGCTCACCGGCGCGGAATTTGAGGTATTTTCCGATACTGATAATGACGGCGAATTGGGAGAAAATGACCTTCTTCTCGGCTTGATGGCGGAAGGGGAACGCGGCTGTTACCGCATGGACGAGCTGCGTTACGGTCGCTATTTCGTCCGCGAAAAGACGGCTCCCGTGGGTTTTGTGCTGGATACAAAGGTGTACGAAGTGTTCATTTCCGAAAACGGCGTGACCTATTTTATTCAGAACAAGGCGGGCGTCGGTTTCATCAACAACGCGCAGAAGGGCAGCCTGAAGATTCAGAAGCGTTCCACCGACAAAAAGGTGAAGGGCTTCTCCTTCCGCGTGACGGGCGACAACGGTTACGATCAGGTGTTCAAGACCGACAAGAACGGCGAGATTTTCATCGAAGGCTTGCGCATCGGTGAATATCGCGTGTCGGAGGTCAGCGACAAGGTGTCCGCGCCGTATATCCTTCCTGCGGATGAAACGGTGGACGTGAAATACAACGAAACCGCCACAATTGAGATGCTCAACAAGAATCGCGACACGCCGAAAACCGGCGACGATTTCAACAGCGCACTCTGGATTGGCGGTGCGGTGTCCGCGCTGGCGGGAGCTGCCGCGCTGCTCTTCTTCGGACTGAGAAAGCGCAAGAAAGCGGAATAATTTTTCTGCCGATTATCGGCGATAACGGGTAAAAAAGGGCGTTTGGACGGTACTCCGGTACACTTCCAACGCCCTTTTTGACTGCCCAAAAAAGAGAGGATTTTTGAAAT
>CAMJHU010000230.1 GCA_946405565.1 uncultured Clostridia bacterium | reverse complement strand
CTGATCTCTTTGTGAAAATCCTCTTTAATCTTCAAAAGTAAATGCTGTCGCCCTGGTTTTTTGGCATAACCCTCTTGACATTTCCGGGGAAGGCGCTTATAATAAACATATGAATAAATGTTCATTCGTTTATGGAGGCGGCAGTCATGGAAAAACCAAAGATGGTGAAAATTGTAGAACGCAGCGCCGACGATTTGCCGGACGTCTGTGAGGTGCGGGAAACCCACACCGATTACGTCGGGCTGGTGCGGCAGGATATGTACAGCGTGGACGATATCTATGATCTGGCGGAACTCTTCAAGGTGTTCGGCGATTCCACGCGGCTGCGGATTCTCTCGGCACTGCTGCACCACGAACTGTGTGTGTGCGACATCTCCGACGCGCTGGAGATGAACCAGTCGGCGATTTCCCATCAGTTGCGCGTGCTGCGGACGGCGGGTCTGATCAAGGTGCGGCGCTGCGGAAAGTCGGCTTTTTATTCACTGGACGACGACCATGTGAAGAAAATTATTGAACTGGGCTTTGACCATATTCTCGAAGACAGATAGAGCGGAGGCGGCAGCTTTGGAAAAAAAGAGATACACGCTGGAAGGACTGGACTGTGCGGGCTGCGCGGCAAAGATTGAAGCGGCAGTGAGCAAGGCGGATTTTGCGGAGAGCGCGTCGGTGGATTTTATGCACAAGCGTCTGACCGTGCAATTGAAAGACGGTGCGGGCGACGTGCGGGACGATATCCAGAAAATTGCCGACAGCGTGACATCAGGCGTGCAGGTAAAGGAATTTTCTCACGAACATGAACATCACCACGAACATCACCACAAACATCACCACGAGCATCATCACGACCATGACGGCGCGTGCTGCTGCGGTCACGATCACGAGCATGAACACGAGCATGAACATGAACATAAGCATGAGCAGGGTCATTCTCACGAACACGAACACGGACACAGCCACGAACATGGCGGGGAAATCTCCAGCACGATGGTTGTCACCACCGTGCTGGCGCTTATCGCCGGAGGTGTCGGTATTGCTTCATCGCTGATTGCCTTCCCGTGGCACGAAACCGTATCGGCTGCCGCGTATGTGGCGACGATTGTGCTGGCGGGGTACGATGTGATGATCAGCGGCGTGAAATCCGTTTGCCGGCTGCGTCTCGACGAGAGTGCGCTCATGGCAATTGCGATGGTAGCCGCGGCGCTGCTGGGCGAATTCTTTGAAGGCGCAATGGTGGCGGTTCTCTACCGGATCGGCGAATGGCTGGAGGACAAGGCGGTGGACAATTCCCGCCGGAGCATCGAAGCATTGGCGGAAATCCGTCCCGATACCGCTCACGTCGTCAGAAGCGGCGGCAGTGTGGAGACACTGCACGCCGAACAGGTGCGGGTGGAAGACTGCATTGTGATTCATCCCCATGAGCGGATTCCGCTCGACTGCGTGGTGACGGAAGGACAGTCCGCCGTGGACAGTTCCGCCCTGACGGGTGAATCTCTGCCGCTGGCGGCGGAAGCCGGCACTGAACTGCTCAGCGGCATGATGAACGGCGATGGCACTCTCACCGCCCGTGTCACCCGGCGCTACGAGGATTCGGCGGCGGCAAGAATCATTCGCCTGGTCACCGAGTCCACCGAGAATAAGGGCAGCGCGGAAAAATTTGTCACCCGTTTCGCGGTGGTCTATACCCCGATTGTGGTGGGGCTGGCGGTGCTGATTGCCGTGATTCCCCCGCTGCTGCACATGGGCAGCTTCCACGATTTCATCTTCCGGGCGCTGACGTTCCTGGTCGCCTCCTGCCCCTGCGCGATTGTCATATCGGTGCCGCTGGCATTCTTCTCGGCAATCGGCGGCGCGTCTAAGATCGGCGTACTGGTCAAGGGCGGCAACTTCGCTGAGGCACTCGCCAAGGCGCGCGCCATTGCCTTTGACAAGACCGGCACCGTCACCGAGGGCAAGCCCGCCGTTCACGACGTCAGGAGCGAGGAGGGCTTCACCGTCGGACAGGTGGCACAAATGGCGGCAGCGGCGGAAGCCCAATCGGTTCACCCCTATGCACAGGCTATCAGGGCATATGCCGGTGAGATCAAAAACGCGGCACAGTACCATGATTACAGGGAAATATCCGGTCACGGCGTTTCCTGTGAGGACGGTGCGCATAAGAAGATTCTCTGCGGCGGCGCGAAGTTCATGAAGCAGAACGGCATATCGCTTCCCGACGGCGCGCAGGCACAGGCATATGTGGCGTATGACGGCAGGCTCGCGGGTAGGCTGTTCATCAGCGACAGCGCGGCACAGGGCGCGAAGACTGCCATTGATGAGCTGAAACAGCTCGGACTTTCCACCATTGCCATGCTGACCGGCGACGGTCACGACGCGGCACGGCAGGTGGCGGACAGCGTCGGCATTACCGATTACCGCGCCGAACTGCTGCCGGAGGATAAAGTCGCGGCGGTCAGCGCCATGAAGGATCAAGGACTGGTGACGGTCTTCGTGGGCGACGGCATCAACGACGCGCCCGTACTGGCGGCGGCGGACGCGGGCGTCGCGATGGGACTGGGTTCCGGCGCGGCGATTGAGGCGGCGGACATCGTGCTTTCCTCCAACAGCCTCGGCACCCTGCCCCGTGCCATCCGGCATTTCCGCAAGGCGATGGGCATCATCAAAGGCAACATTGCCTTTGCGCTTGCCGTCAAAGCGGCGGTGCTGCTGGCGGCGGCGTTCGGTTACGCCCCCATGTGGGCGGCGGTCTTTGCCGATGTGGGCGTATGCCTGCTCTGCGTGGCAAACGCGTCAAGGCTGATTCACCCGAGAGCATGATGGATTGCATAAAAAATCTTGACTTTTGGGCTTTCTTGCGATATACTGACAAGTACCTCTTTTTGGAAAGGAATCGGTTTATATGGAAAAAAAGCCCTTTGTCACCCTCGCACAGCTGCGGGAAATTGATCAGACCTACCCCACTCCCTATCATATCTATGACGAAAAGGGCATTCGCGAAAATGCCCGCCGTCTGAAAGCCGCCTTTGCGTGGAACCCCGGCTTCAAAGAATATTTTGCGGTCAAAGCCACACCCAATCCCTATCTCATGCGGATTCTCCGGGAGGAAGGCTGCGGCTCCGACTGCTCCTCCTATACCGAACTGCTGCTCGCCAAAGCCGTCAGCAATGTCGGCAGCGACATCATGTTTTCCTCCAACGCCACGCCGCCCGAGGAATATGCCCTCGCCCTGAAACTCGGCGCGATCATCAATCTCGACGACATCACCCATATCGCCTTCCTCAAAGATATCGCCGACAAAAACGGTTACGCCTTCCCCGATACCATCTGCTGCCGCTATAATCCCGGCGGCTATTTCGAGCTGGGTACCGACATCATGGACAACCCCGGCGACGCCAAGTACGGCATGACCCACGAACAGATTATCAAAGCCTTTGCCACGCTGAAGGAGATGGGCGTGAAGCACTTCGGCATTCACAGCTTCCTCGCCTCCAACACCGTCACCAACGACTATTATCCCGAACTCGCCCGTCAGCTGTTTGAACTGGCGGTCGAACTCAAAGAGAAAACCGGTGCTTCGATTGAATTCATCAATCTCTCCGGCGGCGTGGGAATTCCTTACCGTCCCGGTCAGGAACCCAACGACATCGCTGTCATCGGTGAGGGCGTGCGCCGTCAGTATGAAAAAATCCTCGTTCCCGCCGGCATGGGCAGCATTTCCCTCTTCACCGAACTGGGACGCTTCATGCTCGCGCCCTACGGTCATCTGGTCACCAAAGCCATCCACCGCAAGGAAACCTACAAGCACTATATCGGTGTGGACGCCTGCGCCTGTAACCTCATGCGCCCCGCCATGTACGGCGCGTATCACCACATCACCGTCATGGGCAAGGACCTCAACGGACCTTCCACCATCTACGATATCACCGGCTCGCTCTGCGAAAACAACGACAAGTTCGCCATCGACCGCGAACTGCCGCTCATTGATATCGGCGATTTCCTCGTGATTCACGATACCGGCGCCCACGGCTTCTCGATGGGCTACAATTATAACGGCAAGCTGCGTTCCGCCGAGCTGCTTCTGTGCGAGGACGGTTCCGTCAAGCTCATCCGACGCGCCGAAACCCCCGCGGATTACTTCGCCACCTTCGATTTTGAGGGCGCTGACATCCAAGTGGCATCAACCGAAGATATTTAAATAAAGAAAAGCGCGAAGCACCAATTAGCCGCGTATTGTTTCCAGACGGCTATTTGGCGCAACGCGCTTTTCTTTGTTTGTTTCTACTGATCCCCCGAGAGCAGGATACCGCCCAGCAGCGCGGCAAAGTCCCGGTCACTGTAGCTGCCGCTTTGATTCAGCCGGTAAAATTCCCCGATCGTCGCG
>CAMJHU010000229.1 GCA_946405565.1 uncultured Clostridia bacterium | reverse complement strand
CCGACGGAAATCCATTGCCGTTTTTTACGTTTTTGCAGGATTTGCTCCTAAAAAATTGTATCATTCGTCTTGAAAAATCCGGAATCCTATGCTATCATTATAAGCAAAGTTCCTAACGTTTACAGCGGCTTTTCATGAAAAACCGCAAAAATCAGACAGGATGTGATATTATTGAAGCCCGTGCGCTCTCGCCTTCCTCTTCTCATCACGGCGAGCGTCATTCTTTGCCTGATCATCTCAGGTCTAAGCATGATGCTCATCAGTTCTGCCGATACGTCCATGATTGAGGACAAAATCGAAGAAAACAAAGCTTCCATGCAGCAGGCTGCCGCCGGTGTACAGAAGGATATTACCGCAAAATGTGACTTTATCATCAGTGTCGCCAATACGCTCTCCGGCTCCGAGCAAAAGATGGATACCGTCATTTCCCGCCACAAGAAGCACCTCGCTTCCTATGCGGACAACGGCGGCTTTTCGGTGGTGCTGATAGGCGATATGGAGGGAAATGTCTATAACGCCGACGGCGACACCTTCCAGCTCGGCACCCGGGACTACTATCAGAATGCCGTCCTGGGGGTTTCGGGTGTATCGGATCGGATCAAGCCGCTGATGGATATCGGATCGCCCTATGCCGTGGTATATTACGCGCCGGTTTTCTCCGACAACACCGTGATCGGCGTATTGATCGGCATTACGCCCGATGTGATTGACATCGCCGCCTATACTGATGCCGCTGATACGCAGGCGGGTATGTACATTCTCGACAAGAGCGGCAGTCTTGTCATGTCGTCATTGGTGGAAGGAATCACACCTTTCTATGACACAATCAAAACCAGCAAATACGCCGACGGCACCAGCAGCGAATACCGCCGTCTTGAAGCAGCCGCTTCTAAGCCTGCTGTGGAATCCGTCACATCCGCAGAGGACGCGGAACCGGTCTCGTCGGAACCGGTTTCGTCAGAAACAGTCGAATCCGACACTGCTTCTGACGAAGAAACCGCTACCCCTGTCATTGCCGAAAAATCCAACGAATTCTATGTCGGCGATATGACCAATTCCCAAGGCTTTTTCAGTTGGCTCACCAAGCACGACAATTCCGGTCGTATCTTCTTCAAAAAGACGCTGCTGCAAAACGGCTGGTCTCTCATTTATGTCAAGCCCGTCACACTGTCGGACAGCACCGTCTCTTTCATGATTCTCAGCCGTGTGCTGCTCTTCTCCATTGTACTGATCTTCCTCGTCGCCATGCTGGTCATGCTGTGGCTGCAATGGCGCAGCAGCCGACGCATTACCGAACTCGCCTACCGTGACGAAATTACCGGCAAAGCCAACTGGCACAAATTCCAGGTGGTATGCAATCGCCGCCTTGCGTCCAAGAACTGGTGGCGTACCAACTACGCGGCGCTGCACATCGACGTCAACCGCTTTACCGTCTACAATGAATACTACGGCACCAAGGCGGGCGACAGTCTGCTGCGCTACATTGCCGAGACACTTGATCTCATGACCTCCGCCAAGGAGATGAGCGCCCGCCGCACCAATGATCGGTTCGCGGTCATGTGGTCCTACACCGACAAGGAACAGCTTGAAAAACGCGTGCGGGATTTCTTCGATCTGCTGCGTGCCGGTCCCAACGGTCAGAAAGTCTCGGTGACAGTGGGAATTTATCTGCTCACCAAGGACGATAAGGACATCGCGGAAGCCATCAATCTCGCGGGGCTGGCGGAACAGACGATGGAAGAAGCCAAGAGCAACACCATCATCTGGTTCGATGAAAAGATTCGCGCACAGATCAATGAGGAACGCGAGCTGGAAGGTCTGATGCACATGGCGCTTGCCAACGATGAATTCAAGCTCTACCTCCAGCCCAAGCACAGAGTGTCCGACGGCGCTCTCGCGGGAGCCGAGGCACTTGTGCGCTGGGTCAATCCCGAAAAGGGCTTCATTTCGCCGGGTAAGTTTATTCCCCTCTTCGAGAAGAACGGCTTTGTGGACGAAGTGGATAACCATATCCTTGAAAAACTCTGCCAGTTCCAGCAGAAGCGGGTACTGAACGACCGTCCGCCCATTCCCATTTCGGTCAATGTCTCCCGCGTACAGCTCAGCGATCCCAATCTGGCGCAGCGCATCTGCGAACTGGTGGACAGCTACCGCGTTCCCCATCGCTATATTGATCTGGAACTCACCGAAAGTGCCTGCTTTGACGACATGGATGTGCTGATCAATACCATCAATACGCTTCGTGAAATGGGTTTCCCGGTTTCCATGGACGATTTCGGTTCGGGCTATTCCTCCCTCAACCTTCTCAAGCAGCTCTCCTTTGATACCCTCAAGATCGACGGAGAATTCTTCCGCCACGTCACCGATCCCGAACGGGCGCAGTCCGTGGTCAGAAGCATTGTGGATATGGCGAAATCGCTCCACATGAAGACCGTCGCCGAGGGCATCGAAACCGATGAGCAGGTGGAATTCCTCCGCACCACCGACTGTGATCTGATTCAGGGCTACTACTATTCCAAGCCCATTTCGGCGGAAGAATTTGAACTGTATATGGCAAAGAATAGGATTCGTGAACACACCTGATTATTAATCACGACAACGCCCTGATATCCCGATGGATTTTCTCCCAAATACCCGCCTTGCGGATAACCTGCAAGGCGGGTATTTTTTCTGCACCCCCTCCCTCTCCGCGGCATATTCTGTAATGAAACCACAGAAAAGGAGGGTAACACAATGAACAACTTCTTCGGCTTTGGCGGCTCTGTCACCTGGATTATCATCCTGCTCGTGATCCTGCTGCTCATCTCGGACGACGATAACGGCTGCTGCTGCCATCGCGGCTGCGGCGGTGTCGGCGGCGCCGGTGGCTGCGGCGGTGACACCGGCGACACCATCTGCGGCTGTGGCTGCGGCTGCTTCAACAGATAACGCATCTGTTACGCTTTCCGGCACAACCCCATTCTCTCCCCCCACACCGTGATCCTGCCATGTGTCCCCCTTCTGTCTTCCCTATGTGCGAGCGCATGGCATGACTGTCGGCGCACTGAATAAATGTCCCCGTTTCCGGCATGAATGGGAAACGGGGACATTTTTTTGGAAAAAGCGGAATACAGATCTGCGAAGAAGAATGGAAAAACAATCAGATAACGCCCAAAGAGGTAAGCGCACTGAGGATATACTTGATCATAAAGAGTATCACGATGACATACATCAGCGGATGAATCTCCTTGAACTTGCCTTTGGCAAGCTTAACCACGAAATAAGCGATAAAGCCGAATGCCAGACCGTCGGTGATGGAATAGAAGAAGGGCATACCTGCCACGGTGAGGAAGCAGGGAATCGCCACTTCAATATCGGACCAGTCGATATCCTTGAGCGAACCGCACATCATCACACCAACCACAATCAGAATCGGCGCAGTCGCGGCGCTGGGTACCAGACCCACAATCGGAGAGAGGAAGAGCGACAGCGCAAAGCAAAGACCCGTGACAGTGGAAGTCAGACCGGTTCTGCCGCCGGCGGAGATGCCGGAGGTGGATTCGACATAGGTGGTGACAGTGGAGGTACCCACAATCGCGCCGGTAGAAGTGGCAATCGCGTCGGCAAGCATCGCCTTTTCAATCTTGGGCAGATCGCCGTTTTCATCGAGATAGCCCGCCTTGTCCGCCGCGCCGATCAGCGTGCCGATAGTGTCGAACATATCGACCAGCACCAGCGTGATCATGGTGGCAAGCAGGGACGCAAGCGGCGCCGAGAAGAGGTCGCCGAAGCTGGTGAAGCACTTGCCGAACATCGAGAAATCGAGGTAAGGCACCCAGCTCGTGGGAGCGCTCACGCCCATCTCAATCCCGAACACAAACTGGCAGATGCAGCCGATGACGGAAGTGGCAATCATGGAAATAAAGAGCGCTGCCGGCACCTTCGCCACGACCAGCACAATGGTGAGGATCAGACCCACACAGGCAAGCAGCACGGTGGGAGACGCAAAATTGCCCATGCCCACAGTAGTGGCGGAACCGGCATTCTCGCCGATGACAATACCCGCGTTGACAAATCCAATGAGGGCGATGAACATTCCGATGCCCGCGCCGATGGCTTTTTTCAGGCTCAGCGGAATTGCCTTGACCAGCGCGGTTCTGGCGCCGGTCACCGTGAGCAGAATGAAGATAAGACCCGCGATAAAGACTGCGGACAGTGCCGCTCCCGCGGAAAGACCATAGGCGCCGCAGAGCGTATAGGCAAAGACGGCGTTGAGTCCCAGACCGGGCGCCTGCGCCATCGGATAGTTGGACAGCCAGCCGATCAGCCATGTGCCGAGCGCCGCGCCGATACAGGTGGCGGTGAACGCCGCGCTGTCCGGCATAGCGCCCACATAGCCTGCCTCCGCAAACCTA
>CAMJHU010000228.1 GCA_946405565.1 uncultured Clostridia bacterium | reverse complement strand
ACGCTTTAGCGGAGCGGGCGAGACGAGCTAATCCCTCAAACGGGGAAGGGCGAATTCAATCGTGACGCTTTAGCGGAGCGGGCGAGACGAGCCAAGACCCACAACGGGGAAGGGCGAACACAATCGCGACGCTTTAGCGGAGCGGGCGAGACGAGCTAATCCCTCAAACGGGGAAGGGCGAATGCAGAACAGAAACCCAAAAAATTACAATCCGTATATTAAAGCCAAAATACAACCAATACGACCCACTCAACACCTTTTCCGCGACGTCACAGCCGCGGGAGGGTGCTTTGTGTTCATGAAATCGTGACAAAATCGTAACTAATTGTTACGGTTGTCCTATTGACAGAACGGCAGCTTTTGATTTATCATATGATACGGACACGTGGCGGATGTGCCAAAAAACAGATGATTTTGGGACATCCGCGTATATCAGTTTTGAGGAACGGAAAAAGGCGGTAATGGAACATGGATATGAAAACAAAAAGCATTTTAATCGGATTGGCGTCTTCCTTTGTGGCAGTGATGGTGATCGTGCTGCTCTTCTTCTCGCTGGCGGATCTCGACGGCAGCAAGGGACGCATCACCGACAGCGGCAAGGACGCGGCGAGTTCCGATCAGACCGTGTCGGACGGCAAGACCATTTCGGACGATGAAGGCGACAAGGAAAACGAAAAGGACGACAAGGAAAAGGACGACGTTTCTTCCGAGGATGTTTCGTCGGAGGATACCACCTCTTCGGAGGAAGAAGAACAGGAAACCGGCGCGTTCGGACGGAAGGATATCGAGGGCATCACCAAGGGCTTCGGTACGTTTGCCAAGGTGGTTTCGGCGGTCAGTCCCGTGTCGTATGAATGGAACGCGCAGAGTATGGGCGCGACCTCGGAAGTGGAAGTCAAGCTCATTGCTTCGGACGGCAGCTACGCGGTGATCGGTGTGCCTTATGAATCCTCCGATTATACCGTGGACGGCGAGACCGACGGCATCGGCATTGACGTGACGGATTGGGATGTGTATGACCAGACCCGCAAAAAGCAGTGCCGCGTGAAGGAAATTGTCTGGCTCTCCAACAATATGAAATTCAAACAGCCCCGCGGGGTGAAAATCGGCACCGCCTACGGGGATATCACCGCGGCATATCTCAAGATCGAAAATCCCTCCAAGAGTTATCTGCTCTATCAGGGAACCGACGTGATCACCGACGAGAACAAGCTCAATGCCTATAAGAAGGACAGTACGGCTTACATCGGCGGCAAGGTTTATAAAACCACCACCCTGCTGGATTCGCTTTATAAAGAGGATCCGGACGCATATCCCTTTGCCCGTACGAGTAAGAATGTGATACGCTATGGATATAATTCCATCGTGGATACCGATGATACCTCGGGTCAGTGGTACATCGAATATGCCACCCAGAATTCCAAGGTGATGGGCATTTATTTCCATATGACGGGCGCCGACGACTGATGATTTCCGTCGGGAATCGGCAGAAAAAGAAGCGGCGGCTTTCAGACGCATCGAAAGGAAGGACGACTGTATGAACTGGGAATGGAACAACCGACGTATCAGCAGATGGATTGGCATCAGTTTGTCGGCGGCTGTCATTCTCTCCTGCAATATTACAGGACAGATTTCCAAAATCAAAAGTAAAAATATCTCTATTACATCCAATATAACTGTTTCGCAGCAGAAACATGACGTTCAATCGGTCGGCACCGTGACCGCGCCGTTTTACGACAGTATCCCCAGTGTCAAGCCGGAGGATTCCGCCAAGCTGCGCCATGTGTACAACCGTATCGTGAAGGACGAAAAGGAAAAGAAACAGCAGAGCGCGTCGGTGTCTCTGCCGGAGACGGCGTCAACCTCGCCGGTTGAGGATGACCTCACGGCGGCGACGACCACAACCACCGCACCCGTACAGACCCAGTCTGCCGAAACCACTGCTCCCACGCAGTCCGACAGGGAAAAGACGGAATCCGATGTCTCCAACGGCAAACTGCCGTTTAATGGCGATGATGTGTCGTCGGTCGCGCCGGGTCTGAATTGTCTCGGAGATTTCGTGGACAAAACGTCGCCGGTTTCTTTCTCATGGGACGCTTCCGAATATGAGAAAAACGGCGTCGTGCGGGTAACGATTTCCTCTTCAAACGGAAGCGTGGTGCTGGATGTCAAACCGTCGGAATCCGCGGCAGAGGTCATCGAACCCTACACGATTGCCGGAGAGGTCAGCGGCAGCATGAATGTCACCGCGCTGGAGGAACTGGATTGGTATCGGAGTAACCGCGGCAGCGGCGCCAACATCCGTTCGGTGACATGGCTGCGCCGGGAATTCGCGATTCCGCCGGTACGCGGCGTGGAAGTCGGCGCGGGACTGGCGGAGCTGACAGCGAGCTATCTGTGCGTCAATGGCGGCGCTACCACGCTCTATAAAGCCGCTGACGTGATTGAAGATGACGCCAAGCTCAATAAACTGCTGGTCTCCGAGAATGCCTACACCTTTGTGGGCGGACGGCTTTACACGGTGCAGGGCTATATCGAAAAGTATTACGGCGGCGATGGCAGCGCGTATCCTTTTGAAGACTGCGACATGGTGGTACAGTACGGCTGTAATTCCATTATGGAACACAACGATACGACCGGCGCGTGGCTGATGGAATATGCCATTCAGAACGACGTGGTGGTGGGTATCAGCTTCTTTAACAAGAGCTATTATCGCACCAATGTCGTGCAGGGCGGCGCCACTTCCGCGAGTGTGGAGACGGAACCTGCCCAGAACGGTATTTCCACCAAAGCGGCTGACACCGTTTCCGAAACCTCCGGCGGCGCGGCAACCACCGCCACCGACAGTCCCGAGGAGCACGACCTCACCCGCAGAACCACCACTGTCGAGAGCGAGACGGAAGAAATCGGCGACGCTGCCCAGACCACTGCCGAAAGCATGGGCAGTACAGGCGGCAGCGTGGAGACGGATGAGGCGTCAGCGCGGGAAGAAGCGGCGTCCCCGGTTTCGTCCGCGGATTCTGACGGAGAAGCAGCGGAATAAGTTTTGAAATAAAAAGCAAACAAACAAGACCGAAGTGATCCAAAAAAACTTCGGTCTTGTTTGTTTGGGTGGAGATTCGTCAGCAGGCTCTCATTGCGCAAACCGCAGGCGGCAAAAAAACGATGGCTTGCCGGTTGCGTCGTTGACGCCGTCGATCAGCAGGTCGGACGGCGTCCGGCTGTCGTATCCGCGGCGCACCGTAAACGTATCGCCCAGCCGCAGCTCCGACAGATAATTGACGTCCATGCGCCGCAGCGAAGCCAATTGCGACAATTCGTCGTGCGTCAGCGCGTCGTAGGCGAATTCGCTGTAACGTCCGTTATTGGTGTGACCCAGACAGTCAATATAGCTGGGATAGACCTTTCGATGATCACAGGGCTGCATTTCGCTACGGCAGCGCAGTTTGGGAAATGCCTCCATTGTGAATCTGGGCAGCGGCTCTCCGATGGCAAAGTCCGCCTGATCGGGACGCACGATGCGGCGGGATTGCGTATCCATCAGCACCGTGAAGGTCGCGGCGTGAAAGAGGGGATTGCCTTGGAGATCGGTAAAGGAAAGATCGCGGCGGAAGGTGAGTTTGTCCTGCGCGGAGTGCCATGTGTGACCGATGACCCGCTGTTCCGAGCGGATGGGCGTGACAATCTCAAACGCGGCGGAGATCAGCACCCATGCCACATGGTAAGGGGCGAGGTCCTCCACATTGAGATGCAGGCGGGAGAGATGGGATTCGGCAACGTCGCAGATCATGGTCTGATAGCCGTCTGGCTTCATAAGACCGTCGCCGTTCAGCATATTCATGGTGACGCGGTATTCATAAGCGTAGGTGTCCTCGTTGGGAAGATTCATACAAAAAATCCTTTCATCATGTTCAATAGCCCTATTGTAGCAGGAAGCGCGGGGTTTGTCAAACCGGATTTAAAAAAAGACGCAAATTTGCTGCAATTTCACAAGACGGACTATATTGACTATCCGGCGAATTTTCGATATAATAGAATAGAAAAGAAACAGGTTGCATTGGGAAGGAAAGGATGAAGAGACGTATGAAAACCAGAAGAAATACAGTCCGGCGGCTGACGGTGGTGCTGCTGTTTTTGGTGACAGCAGCGGCGACATGGCAGTATCCGCTGCGCACGCGGCAGTACCGGACGGTTCCCGCTGTCACAACCAACCATACCCCGGATGAACCGCAGACCCAAAAGTATATTGTGTCGGTTGTGCAAAAAAATCTGTCGGTACTGTCTCACCGCACGCCTCTTTCGGCGGACGAAGTGGCGCAGACGATGGAAGACCGCATGGGGCTTCCATCTGTCGGTACTGTCTCACCGCACGCCTCTTTCGGCGGACGAAGTGGCGCAGAC
>CAMJHU010000227.1 GCA_946405565.1 uncultured Clostridia bacterium | reverse complement strand
AGGCAGATGCTCTCCCAGCTGAGCTATGCTCCCATATCACGCACTGATTACGGCGTTTACAGCCATTTGATGGGCTCCCGCTCTCAGTGACGTGTTATATATTACACCATGGAAAGGCAAATGTCAAGTGTTTTTTTTCTTTTTTTTGACTTTTTTGTTTTTCCGCCCGTCACATATTATATACCATAAAATCCCGACTTGCACACGGGTCATAAAAGCATGGCTTTTATGGGGCAATAATCGTTATAAATATCGGAAATGGTGTTTTTGATTTCCCAAAAGGCTGGTTTCAAGCAACTCTCATAACGTAAATACGCCACTTCCCACTCTGTTGTGACCCACCTGCAAGTCGGGATTTTTATACCATATATAAGGTATAAATCCTTCTCTTGACAGAGTATGTGTCTTCCTGTTTTTGGTGCCAAGGCATCACGCTAATTGCCGCGCGCTTCCTGTATCTCCGCCAGTTCGTTAAGGCGCTCCTGCGTAAAATAGTATTTCCGGTTGCAGAAATGACAGACAACCTCCGCTTTCCCGCTCTCGTCCGCCAATCCCCGAATCTCGTCGGGACGCATGGTCATAAAGGCATTCTCCACCCGCTCCCGCGAACAGTCGCAGCGATAGGCTACTTCCTGACTGTCGAATATCTCCAGTTCAAAGCCCGGTAGTGTACGCGCCAGAATCTGCTCCGGCGTGCTGCCCTCCAGCAGCATCTGCGTCACGGGAGGCATGGTCTTGAGCATTTCCTCCAGTTTTTCGATTTCACGGTGATCCGCCGCCGGCAGCAGTTGAATCAGTAAGCCGCCCGCCTTATCCATTCGCCACTTCTCGTCGAAGTGAACGCCTATGCAGAAAATCGTCGGCACCTGCTCACTGATCGCATAATAGGCGGTCAAATCCTCTGCCACTTCGCCTGTGATAAGGGGCGTCTGAGTGCAATAGGGCTGACCGTATCCGTAATCCTTGATGACCGTTACCGTGCCGTCCTTTCCCACCGCTCGCGCCACATCGAGCTGTCCTTTGGCGTTGGGCATGATCCGAAGTCCCGGCTGCTGGGCATATCCCCTGACATTGCCCTTGCTGTCCGACACCGCGATAATGGAACCTGCCGGTCCGCCGCCATTGATCCGCAGCGTCAGGGAGGCATTATCCTCCTTGAGCTTATTGCCCATAATCGACGCGCCGGTCAGCATCCGTCCCAGCGCCGAGGTAATCACGGGCGTAGTGCGGTGAAGCTCCTGCGCCTTGCGCACAATGTCGGTGGAATCGATTGCCGCTCCCATCACCAGACCGTCCGTTGTGATACATCTGACCAGTTTACTCATAGATTCATTCCCGTCCTTCCGTTGTGTCCCCCGCCTTGACTGCCACGAAGACCAGCCGCTGACTGTCTTCCCTTGGCGGGTCAAACGTCATATCGTCATATACATTCAACAGCCGCAGTCCCGCCTGCCGCAGCATTTCCTCCGTTTCGGTAAGCGAATAGGCTGTCTCGTCAAAATCCTCGGTATAGCGCTCATAGCGTCCGTCCGCCTGCTCCTCGAAGAAATCCAGCGCGATATGCACCTTACCGCAGCCAGCGTTTTCATTCTGCCACACACAAAGCACCTGCTCATTTTCATAGACAAAGCAATTGTCTCCCAGCACCCGCTCGTGCTTGTAGAGGGTATTCATATCAAACACAAATACGCCGTCCGGCTCCAGAAACAGCGCTACCCGCTCCAGCGCCCTGACTACCTCGCCGCGATCCGGCAGATGATTGAGACTGTCGAGCGTGCAGACAAAGGCGTCAATGGTGCCGTACATATCCAGTTCCTGCAGAGATTGGCACAGAAAAAGAATGCTCCCGTCGGATTTCTCCCTTGCCCGGGTGAGCATTTCCTCCGAAATATCGGTGCCGATCACGTCATACCCCTTCGCGGCGAGCTTCACGGTCAGACTGCCCGTGCCGCAGGCCAGATCCACCAGCAGCTTTGCCGCGGGTTTGACCGAGCGAATCAGGCGGTCGAGATATGACACCCGGGCGTCATAATCGACATCGCTCATGAGTGCGTCATAATATTCCGCGAACGCTTCATAGCTCATTGCGCCTCGCCGTCCTCTTCCGCCGCGTTTTTCGGTGTCTCGATGAGCCGACGCTCTTCTTCGGTCATCCGCCCGAAGATCATATCATAGCCATCCCGTCCGTAATTCAGCGAACGATTGACGCGGCTGATGGTAGCCGTACTCGCGCCGGTGTGTGCCACGATATCGCTGTATACATGTCGGTCGCGCAGCATTTTGGCAACCACCGCCCGCTGTGACATCGCCTTGATCTCTGAGACGGTACACAGATCCTCAAAGAACTGATAGCATTCGTCCAGCGTTTCCAGTTTCAGAATGCCGCTGAAAAGAAAATCGAGATTCTCGTCTTTCAGCTTATTACCGGGATTCATACTCATATGGATACATACCTTCTTATCGTAATCTTGCTTCTGTTTCGCACGTTAAATCGAAAAACAAGCATATTTTACCACATTATCATGTGAATGTAAAGCCTTTATCTCGTACAATTTTTCCACAAACCGGATTGACATAATCCCCAAATAATAGTATAATAGTCCTGTAAGCTATACAATTCGCGTCATGAAAGGAGTGGCTTTTATGCTGAAGCAAAAAAACCTGACCATGATCATCGTCTGTGTCATGGCAATACTCTTCTGCTGCGGCGGGAGGACAGTGCAGGCTGCCGATTATCCCACCAGCGGCGAATGCGGCGACAATCTCCACTGGAGCATCAATCCCGACACCGGCGTGCTGAATATCAGCGGCAGCGGTGACATGACCTCCACCCCGTGGCAGATTCAATCCGGCAGCAGCTATTATTATGGGAGGTATGGCGGCAAACTCACGGATATCCGCTTTTACGGGCAGATTACGTCTATCTGTGATAACGCCTTCCGGGGCAGCGCCGTGACATCTGTCACGATTCCCGATTCCGTGACCGTCATCGGCAAGAACGCCTTCCTGAATTGCGGTTCCCTCACCACACTGAAACTGGGCAGCCGTGTGCAGAATATCGATGACGCTGCCTTCGGCGATTGCGTAAATCTCGCCAAAATCACCATTCCCAATTCGGTAGAACGCATCGGCAAATGGGCGTTTTCCGGCTGCAACGCCACCAATGTGACCTTCGGCAGCCAGACGTGCCTCAAACTCATCGATCAGGAGGGCTTCGGCGAATGTGCCTTTACCTCGTTCACCCTTCCCGCTACGGTGGAGACACTGGGCAGCGGTGCTTTTTGCAAATGCCCCAGCCTGACGTCCTTTACCTTCGCAAGCGGCTCTCCGATTACCCGTATTCCCGACAGCCTGTTTTCACAGGACAGTGCATTGCAGACGGTTGTCCTGCCCGGCGGTGTGGAATCCATCGGCAACAGCGCGTTTTCTTCCTGCAATAAACTGACATCGTTTACGTTCGGGCAGCATCTCCGCTCCATTGGCAACTATGCCTTTTATGCCTGTCCGCTGGAGAACGTCACATTTCCCGACTCGCTGGAATTCATCGGTGAATATGCCTTTCTGCAGGCAGGCTATATCGGCAGAGACTATGTCACCATGCCCGGTCTGAAAAGTGTCACCTTCGGCAGCGGTCTGAAAACCATCGGAAAAGGTGCTTTTGAATATTGCAATATGACAACGCTGCATATTCCGGCGTCGGTCGAATCCATTGGTTCCCTTGCTTTTTTCCAGAACGCTTCTCTCCGCACCGTCGCCTTTGACCCGGATTCGCACCTTACCTACGCATCTGATATGTTCGCCAAATGTGCGTCACTGACGGAAGTAACCTTCGGCAACCGGCTTGAAACGCTGGAACAATATGCCTTCCGGGGCTGCACGGCACTTCGGACGATCCATCTCGGCAATTCGCTCCGCACGATTCAGAAAAGCGCCTTTGCGGAATGCTCCGCACTGGAATCGGTGATTCTCCCCGCCACGGTAACGGAGATTCAGACCACCTTCAGCCCCAATACCAATCTGTCCACTTTCACACTGGACGTCAACGCGCCCCTTGCTTCCCTGACGGACGGTTTTGTACAGGGCTGCACCAAACTGGAAACCTTTGTCATTCCCAACCGCGTCCCCCGCGTGGGGGGCTTCACCTTTGCCGACTGCACCTCACTCCGGGAAATTACCATCGGTCGGGGTGTGACCGATATCGGTGAGTACGCCTTTGTCAACTGTACCTCCCTGAAACAAGTGCATTATATGGGCAGTGCCGACGAGTGGAATACGCTCTGCTACCATATCGGGGAAGGCAATGATGCGCTTCTGAACGCTTCGGTCACATTTGCCGAGACGGTATCCATACCGGACGAACCGCCTGTTTCTCTTTCGATCACCAGTTTGCCCTGCAAAACCGTCTATGTTGTCGGTCAACCGTTTGAACCCGACGGGCT
>CAMJHU010000226.1 GCA_946405565.1 uncultured Clostridia bacterium | reverse complement strand
AGCTCGAGAAGAGAGGCGACCATGTGTACGCGCTGTTCGGCAACTATGCCATCATGCTCAAGGGTCAGCTCGATCCCTACATCGGCAAGGAAGTCGTTCTCGGCGTGCGTCCTGAGCATGTCCATGACGAGCCCGAATATATCGAGAGATATGTTGACAGCTGCATTGAGGCAGACGTGGAAGTTACCGAATTGATGGGTAACGAAACCTTCCTGTATCTCAACGCGCTCGGCTCCAGTGTCACCGCCCGCGTGGCTCCCACTTCCAAGACCAAGGCTGGCGACCATGTCAAGGTTGCTCTCGTCAACAGCAAGATCCACATCTTCGACAAGGAAACCGAACTCACCATTGTCAACTGATGTTGTGTTGCATAGTACTTTTCGTAAAAGCTCTTAATTAATCCGTTAGCGTTTTTTACCGCGCACGGTCGCCGTTTGGCAGGCTGTGCGCGGTTTTTCTGTATATTTTTTGGGGAAAATCAAAAAATATGAAATAAAAGACTTGCATTATTCCGCAGTTTTGTGTAAAATGTATATGTAGTAAAAAAGTAATTCGGGTGAGACGGGCGAGGGTTTGACGTACCAAACCGCTTGGCATGGTCGGACGCTGCCGCAACGTACACTTGGAGCGCTGTAAACAGGTATTATATTTCAAAAAATTGCAGGAAGTGAGGATTTTCATCCATGCCTAACAGATTATATCAGACCGTCGTACATCAGATGAGAGAATCCATTGACAGAACGATCGGCGTGATCGATACCCTCGGCAGTATCCTTGCGTGCAGTGACTTAGGGCGCGTCGGTCAGACCGCTACCGAGGTTCCTACGGAACAGATCGGCGAGGGAGAGAGCTTTATCTCAGGCGGTTACACTTACCGTCCCTTTGGCAGTCAGCCCAACACCGAAACCGCCGTCTTTGTGGAAGGCACCGACGATCTCGCCGCCAAATACGCGGGCGTGCTGGCCAATGCCCTCACCATTATCAAGCAGTATTACGACGAGAAATTCGACCGCAACAACTTTATCAAGAACCTGATTCTCGACAATATTCTCCCCGGCGACATCTATCTCAAAGCGCGCGAGCTGCATTTCAACACCGACGTCAACCGCGTGTGTCTGCTGGTGCGCACGGTTTCCAAGCCGGACATCACGACCTACGACATCATTCAGAACCTCTTCCCCGACAAGACCAAGGATTTTGTCATCAGCATCAATGAACGCGAAATCGCGATCATCAAGGAAACCCATCAGGGTACCGATATGCGGAATCTGGAGCAGCTTGCCCGTTCCATCGTGGACACCCTTTCGGGCGAATTCTATACCCACTGCATCGTCGGTATCGGCACGCAGGTATCCGGCATCAAGGATCTCGCCAATTCCTTCAAGGAAGCGCAGATGGCGCTGGAAATCGGCAAGATTTTCGACACCGAAAAGACCATCGTATCCTACGAGAATCTCGGCATTGCCCGCCTGATCTATCAGCTTCCCGACAAGCTCTGCGAGATGTTCCTCAAGGAAGTCTTCAAGAAGGGCTCCATCGAATCGCTCGATCAGGAAACCCTCTTCACCATCCAGAAATTCTTTGAGAACAACCTCAATGTCTCCGAAACCTCCCGCAAACTCTTCGTCCACAGAAACACGCTGGTCTACCGTCTCGAAAAGATCAAGAAGCTCACCGGTCTCGACCTGCGCGAATTCGACCACGCGATTATCTTCAAAGTCGCGCTCATGGTCAAAAAGTACCTCACCAACAAGCCCACCAAATATTGATGGAGGCGGCGGTGTGAGGTTGATCCCTTCATACAAATGTGACAGCCGTCAGACCGCATTGCTCCGATGCCGGTTGGCGGCTTTTTGTACGGCATGAAAAAATGCTAAGGGACTTTACTTTGGCAAAGTGCCTAGATAATCCATAGGAATTTCTATTTGTATCCCGTTGCGGAAGAGTGGTATAATATACTGTATAAAAAAATCCGCGCATTTATGGAGGAGGATATCGTCACCATGACACTGATCGGATATTCCGACGGTTCGAGCTGCGACAAGGCAAAGGCATGGCTCAACGCCCACGGCACGCCCTTTGTCAGCCGCGACGTTCAAACCCAGAACCCCACCTATAACGAACTCAGGGAGTGGCAGGCAAAAAGCGGTCTGCCGCTCAAAAAGTTCTTTAACACCGCCAGCGTACTCTATCGCACCATGTCCCTCGGCGACCACATGGGAATGCTCTCGGAAGAGGCGCAGTTCAATCTGCTCGCCACGGACGGTACGCTGGTGAAAACACCCATTCTGGTGGGCGACGATTTTGTACTGGTGGGCTTCAAACAGGAAGCATGGGAGGAAGCGCTGCAGTGATATCTTCCACACACGATTTCCCGCCGTTCCTTCGCGGCATCGCCGACGGCATTCCCATCGCGCTGGGCTATCTCTCGGTATCCTTCGGCTTCGGCATTCTGGCGGTACGGTCGGGACTGTCCGTCGCGGCAGCTGTCACGGTTTCCGCCGTCAACCTCACCTCCGCGGGACAAGCCGCCGGCGTCGCGATCATCGCGGCGGGCGGCTCCTATCTGGAAATGGCGCTCACACAGCTCATCATCAATCTCCGCTACGGACTGATGGGACTTTCCCTTTCCCAGAAGCTGGACGATACCTTTACCACCCCTCGCCGCCTGCTGGTTTCCTACGGCATCACCGACGAAATCTTCGCGGTTGCCTCGGCACAGCCCGGCAGAATTACGGCAAAATATATGTACGGCATGATCCTCATCTCCACCTTGGGCTGGTCGCTGGGAACCTTCCTCGGCGCGGCGGCGGGACAGCTTCTGCCCTCGTCGCTGAGCAGCGCGATGGGTCTCGTCCTCTATGCGATGTTCCTCGCCATTATCATTCCGCCTGCCCGAAAAAGCCGCGCGGTACTGGCGGTGGTCATCACCGCCGCACTGTGCAGCCTGCTCTTCCATTATGTGCTGACCATGATTTCCGGCGGCTTTGCGATTATCCTGAGCGCGGTGCTGTCGGCGGCAGTGGGAGCGCTGGTGTTCCCCGTGGAGGAAGGAGCCATGTCATGAGTCTTGTCATCTATATTGCGGTGATGGCAGGCGTGACCTATCTCATCCGCATGGTGCCGTTTACCGCGTTCCGGAAGCAGATTCAGTCGCGGTTCTTCCGGAGTTTTTTGTATTATGTTCCCTATACCGTGCTGAGTGCCATGACCATTCCCGCGATTTTTTATGCGACGGGGAATCTCACCACTGCCGTGGTGGGGACAGTCGTGGCGGTAGTGCTGGCGTATCTGGATATGCCGCTGATTGTGGTCGCGCTGTCGGCGTCGGCGGCGGCATTGGCGGCGGGATTTGTCATACGCTGAAAAAGAAAAAGCGCGAAGCGTAATTAGCCGCGCAGCGGCTAATTACGACCCGGCGCTTTCATACGCCGCCAGTCCCTTATTCCATATAAACAGCCCGATGGCAAACAGCACACTCCCCGCCATCACCGTTCCGCCGATACAGAACACCGGCGACTCATGGCGCAGCAGATAGCTCGCCGGGTAAAACGCCGTAAACGCAAACGGAATCACATATGTCACCGCGTTCCGTACCGCGCTGCTGTAAATCTGCGTGGGATACTGCGAAAAGCCGTTCATATTGTAAACCATCTCCACCAGATGTCCGCTCTGCTTCACCCAGAACGCAATCGAGGCAAAGATAATTTTCAGCGACGTATAAATCAGCGTGCCGAACAGTATGGCAATCAGCGCCAGCGGAATGTCATACCACACAAAGGGCAGCGACAGATGGCTCACCGACAGCAGCATCAGCGCAATGCCCACCACCAGCTCGCCGAATGCGTCCACCTGAAAGACCTCCACCGTCACGGTCAGCAGCGGGCTGATCGGACGGGTGAGATATTTGTCAAATTCTCCCTTGCGGATAATCCAGTAACCCACGTTCCACAGATTGTCACAGAACAGATGGTCAATTCCCTTGGGAAACAGCGAAAAGCCGTAGATAAAAAGCATCTCGTAATAGCTCCACCCCCGCAAATGCGCCACGTTGCCGAAGATGATGGTGAGAAACATCAGGTTCACCACCTGATCCACCAGAAACGCCACGGCGCCGGTGATGAAATCGATCTTATACTCCATGAGCTTTTTGAGGTGCTGCGCCGCGAAAATCCGCAGCAGCCGGAATGTCCGGCGGGTTTCCTTGCCCGCGCTTTTCAGACTCATATCCAATCTCCTCCTTTGCGATTTATCCGCCCTGTACCGTGACATGACGCATTGCCGCCGAGAGAATCAGCTGTGACAGCAGGCAGAAGCCCGTCACCCACAATGCCTGTATACCCAGCCGGAACGCCAGTTCCCAGCCGACATATTTTTCCATGTAGATCATCGCGGGCGTGTAAACCTGCGTCGAAAAGGGCAGCCATTCCAATACCTTCCCCAGCGTATCCGGCAGG
>CAMJHU010000225.1 GCA_946405565.1 uncultured Clostridia bacterium | reverse complement strand
GGAAAAACGGACCGCCGTCAAAGAAACTGCAGGTGACAGCAATGCCTTCGATCTCACACTGCTTTCTCACCGCCAGCGCGACTTCCGCTCCCATCGAACTGCCCTGTAACAGAGCAAGGGATTGGATACCGTTTTCCTTGAGATAGCCCGTGAGTTTCCTGGCTTCTTCTTCCACCGTCAGCAGGTCGGTGCCGTCATGACCGTGACCGTCGAGCGTCGGCATGATGACATAGTATTCGTCGGCGAGGTATTTGCCGAACGGCTCGCAGTGATGCCCGCTGCAAAGCATGCCATGAATCAGAAGGGCGGCGGGATTGGAAGGATTTCCTAATGTTTCAAACGTCATATCATCCAGTCCTTTCTAAAGGTTGCGGATATTTTCTTCGATGGTATCCGCCATTTGCTCCAGAATAGCTATGGTGTCCGGGGAAAGCTGTGAAGTCAGCGCCGCAACCTGCTGGGTCATCGGACGGTGCATTTCGCGGTGTTCGGCAAGAATGCGTTTGCCTTCTTGACTCAGGTACAGTTCGGTGGTGCGACCGCCTTTCTGGGAGGGTTTCCTGACAATCAGACCCTTTTCGTCGAGGAATTTGAGTATCTGCGAGACAGCGCCCTTGGTAATCATATACTCCTCGGCAATGCGGGTGACGGTGATGGCTTGGTTGTCGCCGATGATTTCGATCATGTGGGATTGCGCGGGATAGAGTACCAGACCGCCTGTATAGGTGTGGGGCTTTTTCGCTTTGGCGTTGTAAAGATTGATGAGTCGATAGACTTTCGTAAGCAACTCGCAGGATTCCATGAAATCACCTCCATCGCATCGTGTTTAGAATATAAATTTAGTTTCTAAACATATAATAACACATGAATTTATGTTTGTCAAGTTTTTTTGGTATTTTTTCAGTCTTTTCAGTCTTTTCAGTCTTTTCAGTCTTTTCAGTCTTTTCAGATAGCGACATTCTTTAACAAGTCTTAAACCTTTCTTTGCGATTTTTAAAATAGTATCATTTATACTATTGGCATACCGAACGACAGGAGGATTTGAGAATGGAGTATATCTTAAAAACCAATCTTCTCACCAAGCAGTTCAGGCAGCAGAAAGCGGTGGATGGAGTATCTCTGCAAATCGAGCGCGGCGCGATATACGGATTGATCGGGCGCAACGGCGCAGGCAAGACCACCTTTCTCCGCATGATCGCGGGACTGGCACAGCCTACTTCGGGCGAAATCGAACTCATGGGCATTCACTCTAAAGAGAGAGGCATCCGTGACGCTTTTGAGCGTGTAGGCTGTCTGATCGAGCAGCCCGGCGTTTACAAAAACATGAGCGCGTTTGAAAACTGCAAGCTCAAAGCCATGTGCTGCGGCGTGTATTCCAAGGACTATGTGGAGGAAAAGCTGACGTTGGTGGGACTGAGTGACGTCGGCAATAAAGCAGCGGGGCATTTTTCGCTCGGTATGAAGCAGCGGCTCGGTATTGCGCTGGCGCTGATCGGCGAACCCGACCTGCTGATTCTCGACGAACCCATCAACGGTCTTGACCCGCAGGGCATTATTGAAATGCGGGACATCATTCATCAGGTCAACCGCGACCAGCATATCACCGTCCTCATTTCCAGCCATATTTTGGAAGAACTTTCCAAAATCGCCACGCATTACGGCATTATCCACGAAGGCAGGCTGATCGAGCAGCTCAGCAGCGAGGAACTGATGGACAAATGTGCCGCGAAACTTGTCGTCGTCACCGATACACCCGAAAAAGCCTGCATGGTACTGGATGATTTTGGTGATGTGGATTATAAAGTGGCGGATAATCAAACCATTTATCTATGCAATCACCTCGACGACGCGGCGGACATCAACATGGCGCTGTGCGGCGCGGGCGTGGCGGTGCAGTCAATCGGAAAGAAGAATGAGAGTTTGGAAGATTATTTCATTGAACTGATTCACAAGGCATGACAAGGGGAGGATAAAAAATGTTGAATGTCATTCGCATGGAGTTGCACAGAATGCTCCACACACGCAGCTTTTATATCACACTCGCCGTGAACATTCTTCTGATTGCTCTTTTGTTTTCTGTGATGGCTCCGTCCCTCAATGAGGGATTTGCCGCCGAGCAGGCCGCTGCCGATACATCCATCTCACAAAGCGTCGAAGGCTGGAAAATGGAAATGGTTCTCGACAACCGCAACGCGCCCAATCCGATCAATGTCTGCTGCGCCTTTACCGATTGGTGCATTCTGTTTGTTGTGATTTTTATGGCATGCTTTGTGGGCCGGTTTTATAAAGACGGATTTTGCAAAAATGTCATGGGAAGCCGGGGATACCGCTTCCGTTTTCAAATGGCGCAATCGGTTTGCGCCGTTATCTATTCGGCGGTCAATGTCATTCTGACAGCGGCAGTCTCCCTGTTGCTGGCAAAAGCGCTCATTCATTCCTTCACCTTTGCCTATCTAGACATGTTCGGCTTGTATTTGCTGGGGCAGTTTCTGCTACTGTGCGCTATTGGAAGTTTTTCTGCGTTTCTTACGGAATGGACGCACAGCACCGTTCCGGCGATTGTCTATATCTTTCTGCTTTCTACCAATATTGTCGCTATGATGACCGCCTATATTGACAGTCATTTAAGCGATTGGCTGCACAAAGAGATTGTCATGGCGGATTGTCTGCCGTCACTCTATTACACCAATCAATTTTTACTGGATGTATCGGACAGCACCAAAAACAACGCGATGCTTCTTCACGCGGTCATGCTGTCGATGATTTTCTTTATTGTTTACAATGTGGCGGGTTCCGTTTTACTGACCAAGCGCGACGTCAAATAAACAATTCAATAGGGAGGGTATTCTGCCATGAAAGATAAAAACAAGAATAAAGTCGAAAATGAATCCGGCTATATGGCTATGGGAATATGTCTGGGAATGAGCCTTGGCGCGGCGCTGGGGCTGGTTCTGTTTCACAACTTAGCGGTAGGAATGAGTACGGGTATGTGCATCGGCTTATGTATCGGCTTGGTGGCGGACTCCGCAAAGCAAAAAGCCAATGCCAAAGAAGATGGCAAGGACGAAGCATTCCAAACGCAGCCAAAAGAAGAAGAGAGAGGAAGATAAAAATATGCTGAATGTCATACGCATGGAGTTGCATCGTATGGTTCATTCCATAAGCTTTTATGTAACGCTGGCGCTCTGTGTCGCCATGTCCTGCGGCATGCTGGTGTCGCTCACGCCGAATAAAAACCGCTCCTATGAGCAGGAAAGCGGCTATTACCTTGTGACCGACGCGGAAGGCAGGCAATACAGAATCAGCGCGGATGAAGTTGCCCAAAAAGAGGCAGAGTGGCAGAACGGCGATGTTGAGTTGAGGCCTTTGAAGTATGGTGAGGTGGAATCGGTCAATCCCGGCGCGATCGCGCATTTCATCGGCACGGCGGATATGTTCATCGGCATTTTCGCGGCACTTTTCGCGGCGGGATTCTATCAAAGCGGCTTTTGCAAGAATGTGGCGGGAATGCTGCGGCATAAATATTTCATTTACGTTGCCCAGATTCTCTGCGTCATTCTTTTCTCGTCGGTAGCTGTACTGCTGAGCGCAGCGGGAGTGGTGAGCATAGCAGCCGCGGCGCTGCATTATTTCCGATTTACCGGTCTGCCGGAATTTGGAATGTATTTATTGGGAAGGTATCTGTTGTGCTGCGCGATTGGTTCTTTGTCGTTATTTTTGACACACCTTCTCCGCAGCAATCTCTTTTCCATCATCTATTCGGTACTGCTCTCCACCACTCTGATGTCTGCCATCATTTCGTTGCTCAACGACAGAATCAGCGATTTCTTTTCGGCTGACTTTGATATTTCCCACTATTTTGCCTCTCTTTACACATACTCCTTCCGATTCAGCGGTGCGGAAAAAGATATGACCGAAATGTTAATTCACGCCGCGGCGCTTTCCATTTGCGCTTTGGTCGTGTATAATGGATTGGGTTGCCTGATTCTGACCAAAAAAGACATTTGACAGGAATGATGAGTGTGGTAATTGCCGTAGTCATATCCGCCATCGCAATCATGGCCGCCGCAGGCATGGGACTGCATGTCCTAGGTCTGCGGCGGCAGATTCGCGATATATGCGCACAGAGTGAATTTATCGAAAAACACGACAGCAACAAAAAAATCGCTACTGTCACGCAGGACAAAGCAATCTTGCAGCTTGCGGACTGTATGAACCGTCTCATTGAGGAAAAACGGCGCGCGGTGATTCAGGCGCAAAACAACGAGCGCCATTTCAAGGACACGATTTCCGGTATTTCCCACGATATCCGCACGCCGCTGACCTCGCTGTACGGCTATTTTCAGATGCTGCAGGACACGGACGACAGCGAAACCAAAGCAAAATACACACAGATTATCGGCAGCCGTATATTGGAGTTGCCCCTACTGCCATTGCGACGAACCGATGCGCATACGTCCCTACCAGC
>CAMJHU010000224.1 GCA_946405565.1 uncultured Clostridia bacterium | reverse complement strand
TGGTGGAGACTGGCAGAGCTTATACGAACCTTCCGCACCCGCCAGAGCCTCCGCCTCGTCGACAATCTTTTTCTCAACCGTGTTCCGCTTGCCGGAGTAGTTGAACACAATCCGAATATGATCGTCCCAGAGATAAACCGCCGCCACAAAGGTATCAATCACCTTCCGGCGGAAAGTCTTGTCGCTCCGATCTCCGCCCTTGAACGATTCAAGAAAATACGTCACGAGCTTCCTATCCACTTTGGAGATAGAAGCCTCCTCCAGCGTGATGGCGTTGTCGAGCCGGACGGCTTCGGCTTCCAGCTCTTCCAGACGCGCCTTCGTGGTGAGAGTGATAATCCCCGCCTCGATGGCTTTCATGACATTACTTGTGGCTTTTCGATTAGCGGCCAGCTCATCACGCAGGGAGAGAAGCTGCGCCGAATTGGATTCTCGTTCTTGGAATGCCATCACCCGATCGGCGATCCAGGAGATCACATCGTCCTGCTGAACCATATCGAGCGTAGCGTCCACAACCACCTGCTCCAGCCAGTCCCGCACCACGTTCTCCTTCGGACAGCCGTGACTTTCTCTACGCTTCCGGCACGAATAATAATAATGCACATCTCCGTTCATTCCCGTTCCCGCTACGCCGATCATCGGGGAACCGCAAATGCCGCAAAAGAGCTTCCCCGTGAGCATATACTCTCCGTTTTCACGATGCCGCCCCTGCGGATTCTTTTTATTTTTCAACTTTTCGCCCACCTCCAAAAAGAGAGCCTTGTCCACGATAGCAGGAACGCGATTCTCGACCCGCACATCGGAATATTTGTATACGCCAATGTACATCTCGTTCACCAGCATACGCTTGAAAGAGCTTTTATTCCATAGACCGCCCCGCTTGGTACGAATTCCTCTGCCGTTCAGATCGTTGCAAAGCTCGACGAAAGGAACGCCCTCGGCCACCTTGCGAAAGACCTCCCGCACGATTTCTGCCTGAGCTTCGTCGATGGCATATCGCCCGTCTTCCCCTTTGCGGTAGCCGAACGGAATGGAGCCGTTGTTGACCTTGCATTCCAGAGCATTGTAGTGAATGCCACGCCGGATATTTTGAGAGAGATTCGCCGAATAATACTCGGCGGAGCCTTCCAGCACGGATTCCAGCAGAATGCCCTCGGCTCCTTCGGGAATACACTCCTTCGCATAGAGAACCCGCACCCCGTGCTTTTTGAGCCGAAATTTATAGGTAGCCGAATCATAGCGATTTCGGGCAAAGCGGTCAACCTTCCACGTTACCACATAGGACCAGCCGCCACGGGCTGCGTCCTTTATCATCTGCTGGAACTGCGGCCGCTGATCGGTCGTTCCCGAAAGATGCCGATCAGCGTAGACCTTTATCACATTGAGATTATTTAATCGGCAGTATGCCTCGCAGTCCGCCACTTGCTGCTCGATGGAAACATCACGCTGGGCGTGAGAGGAATAACGGGCATAGATTACGCAATTCTGCATGACAGCGTCATTCATTAACATCCCCTCTTTTTAGCCGTAGTAATAATCCAAAGGATCCAGTTTTTTATTCAGATACGTATAAATTTTCAAAGCGACTGGTTCAAATACGCTGGATATGCTGGTGACAACATCATCGGGATAAACGATAGCGCAAGCAACTTCAGGATGCTCCAAACACCAATTATATCGAGCCTTTTTTGTCTGTTTCACTTCGTCGGGAAACACAAAATTAGCGTTAAGCATTCCTTCAACTGTGCGCTTTTGCGTATTTTCCTCTAAGATGGCAACAGGATTGTCAAAAAGAATAAGAAGCCCATCCAAAAGAGGCTGCTCAATGGTGTTTCTATCAGCAACACAAGGATTACCACCATGCCAACACCAAAGCACACGTTGTATTTCACGCTGTGTGGTTTCCGAATAACCATCGACAAGAGAGATCGCCTTGTCGAACAGGGCGGTTTTTTCCTGCTTGGTAAGTTTGAGCTTTGAAGTATCAGATTTTAGAGTGCCGAGATCATATAAGCCAAGCTCGGCAGCCAATCGATACATATGCTTACAAGGGCGACGGCGTCGAGAATAATCCACGCAGGAACATTCATCAAGCCATGTTTCGTAAGTACCGCCGGAGCCTTTGAAAATCCCCGTCTGTTTCTCTATATCAAGTGAAATCGGAGTGCACTCCGCAGAAGCCGCCTTTTTCTCTCGTTTAACACGCTCGACAGAATCGTCTTTCATAGCGAACTCAAAAAAATCCATTTTTCAACCTCCTAACAAAATACAAGGGAGCCTATCCATTTTCGGACAGGCTCCCTTTTTCATTTCGGCTTCATCGGGGGAACCCTCCGCCATACCTATTATTGATTTAATTCATTAAACTGTCCAGCTCTTACCGCAATCTTGGCATACAGCAGTTTTGACAGTTTTATTGACCGCTTTCTGCTTATTGGGAATGAAAATTTTAACCAACAACGCAGGAAGAGTAAAGAATAACCATTTGCAAGGAACCCACCACCAACCAACGCATGACCACCAAAGCAACCCGTGATGAGCATCTTTCAGTGTGATTTTGTTGATTATCTGTACGTTCACATTCTCGCTTCCACATTTAGGGCATTTCATAATTAAAACCTCCAAATTTTTTGCTTATGTTTCAATTTCCAGATCATGAGACTGCGGACTCTCCCATTGCTATCTCTTCCAGCTGAAGCTGGCGATCCAGCTCGGCATGAAGCTCCTCGGCAGTCCATTCATGATCGTTTGTCGGCTTTGGCTTTGCCTTTGCCTTTGCCTGTGCACTAGGCGCAACATCGTCGAACCCCTTCACCACATCGCGGAGAAATCCCATAATAACATTCTGATCGGACCGAGACAGACCTACCAGCTTCTCGATAAAAACCAGCGATTCATGCGTCAAGTTGGGATACCGCTCTGCCAAAGCTTCCAACTCATTTGTCGGAGCAGGGGCAAACATCTCTCCCTCTCCCGTTCGGAGCCACGCTTCATTCACACCGAATTCTCGGCAAATAAGCGAAACGACAGAATCAATCGGAGCGTTCCTCCCCGCCTCATAATTAGCGATGGTATTGCGCTTAATTCCTATACGGTTGGCAAATTCCTGCTGAGTGAGATCAAGAACCTTTCTTAATTTTTTGATTCGTTCATCCAAATCAACCACCTCCTTCCGTTGATAATATTCTACCATATAAAAGTCACGATGTCAACAAAAAGTCACGCTGTCAACAAAAAAACACTTGACATTTGTGCTTTTAGGACTTATAATAGTCCCAGAAGCACAAGCAAGGGAGGTGATCAAAATGACAGAAGCCAAAAACGAAAGAGCAAGACCCAAATTTAACCTCACGCCGGAGCAGATGCAGGATGCCGAAAGATTGGCGAAAATCCTCTCCAGCCTGCCGAAAGAAAAGCAGCTCACAGTCACGATGATGGTCAACGCATTCATCGCGGGCATGGAGGCTCAGGCAAACATGGTGCGCAGCGCATTATTGTAGACCACACGAAGGGAGGCCGCCAGGATGAAGCGGCAGCGGTTAAGGGTGGTGCCGATTGAATCCGGCACCCCCGCAAAAATCAACACCGATGAAATCCCCGATTATGTCGGAGACAACCTAGCACAGGCGGTATTGGAAGCGCTCCGCAGGTGCATGAAGAATCCGCAGTTCATGGAGGATTACAGACGGTGGGAAATTGAATACGACAGGAGGAATGCGGCAAGTGGAAAGCAAAGAGATTCTGGAGGCGATAGCCGCCCTGACATCGACGGTCAACCAGAACTTCCAGGCGATGCAAGCGACGCTCTCCGGCATCGAGAAACGCCTGTCACAGCAGGAATCGAAAACCGAAACGATGTCGGAGCGTCAGCGCTTGCAGGAGCAGGATATTGAAAAGCTGAAGAAAATCGTTCTCGATCTCGCGGAAAACAGACCCATCAAGCGGCGCGGTGACGGCGTGGCGATTTCTAAGGAAGAAGCCTATCGGCAATTCGCCGGGGAGGGATTCAGCAAAGTCGCTGCGACAAGAGTGCTTTGCAAAGAAGGAATCCTCGCTGTTGATTCCCAGCACCGCCACACCATCACCATTCGGACCGGCGGGAAGCTCATTCGGGTACTGCTGGTGATTCAGGAAAACAACAATTAAAATTCGGAGGTAATTCAAAATGAAGCAATCGGAAATTTACAAGTACGCCCTGCTGGCAACCGTTCAGAAAATGATGGTGGTAGACGGCGTCGATGATGCCGACGCGGTCTATGAAACAGTAGCGCCGCTTATCACAAACATTGGCTCGGCCCTGTTCAAAGAGGAACGCGACGAAGAGAGAGCAAGAGAAGCCAGCGAACCCGCCGGAGCAGAGGTGACGGAATGAGCAAGGAAGATCACATTATTCTCCGCTACATGATCGGAACCGTCGTGGAAATGCTGGCGCTGGCAGCCGCGTGTACGGCGGCAATCTTGACCATCCTCAATG
>CAMJHU010000223.1 GCA_946405565.1 uncultured Clostridia bacterium | reverse complement strand
ATTCAGCAGTTTTTGGATCAGCTTCTTCATGCAGCAGCCGCCTTTCCCATGATGGATTTTTTCTTTATCGATATTATAATCGGAATCTCTTTGATGTCAAGCAGTCTCCGTGAAAAAACGGATTGTGAATCCGACGGAATTGTGCAAACTGTTGATATTATCCCTTGCAATTCGGAATCGATTAGGCTATAATATTCAAGAATGCGGCGGGCTCCCCGGAGCCCGTTCTCAACACAGCACAATGAATTAAGGAGCGTGTTCTACCATGGATTATCCCCATAGCGGCCAAACCGTCGTTCTGACCGGACGTGACCTGCGGCTTCCGGACTTTGTAGCTGTTTCCCGATACGGCGCAAAGGTGACCATTTCGGAGGAGGCCATGCAGGCCATGATCCGGTCCCGCGCGTTAGCTGACCGCATTTCCCGGGAAAAGCGCGTGGCCTACGGCATCACCACCGGCTTCGGTGATTTTGCAAACGTGGCCGTCCCGGAGGATATGAGCGCAAAGCTTTCCACCAACCTGATTCTGAGTCATGCTGTCGGCACGGGCGATCCCTATTCCGACGAGCAGGTCCGCGGCATGATGCTGCTGCGCGCCAACGCCCTCTGCGTCGGCATCAGCGGCGTTCGTCCGCTGCTGGTCACGATGCTCGCGGAGATGCTCAACCGCGGCGTTACCCCCGTCATCCCGCAGAAGGGCTCTCTCGGCGCCTCTGGCGATCTGGCTCCGCTGAGTCACATGGGGCTGGTTCTGTTGGGCCGCGGCAGGGCTCGCTTTCAGGGCGTGGAATACGACGGCGCCAAGGCGATGGAGCTGGCGGGGATTCCCGTTCTGGATACGCTGGTCAGCAAGGAAGGCCTTGGCATCACCAACGGCACCTGCGCCATGACCAGCGTCGGCGCGCTCTATCTCTATGATACTTTGCAAGCCGCCAAGCTGGCGGATATCATCGCTTCCGTCAGCTTCACCGCTCTGGGCGGCCAGCTGGACGCCTTCCAGGAGCGGATGCACACCGCCCGGGGTCAAAAGGGACAGATCCGGGTCGCAAAAAATCTTCGTCTTCTTACCGCCGGGCAGTCCCATTTTGTCAAAGAGAATGGAGCCGATCTGTTTGGGGGAATTGAGATTGAATTCCTCCCCCGCAAGGGCGTAAATCTGCGAAGTGAGTTCCGACACCCGAACCGAAAGGCGCTGCTCAAATTCGTCCAGCGCCGCACGGTCAGCGGAAAAGCCGGTGCGCTCCATATCCGCGAGTACATAGGCGAGCGGTATCTCGATGTCGTGGAGCAGGGATTTCTGACCGTTGTTTTCAATTTCCGCAAGCATCCGGGCGCACATGGCGGGAAGGCGCAGACACAGCAGTGCCGTGTGCAGTTCGGCTGGCATATTGTCGGGCAAAGGGGAGGCGTATTGTGCCGCGAGTTTGTCGGGATCCTCGCAGTCGGAGGAGGGATTGAGGATATATGCCGCCAGCATGACGTCGCATTCGCAGTGCTGGGGAAGAATATTAAGCGGTGTAAGCGCGTGAAGCACGGATTTGATGTCGAAGGTATATTTTTTAACGGTATCGTCTGACAGAACGGCACGGCAAAAGGCTTCCACGCCGTTGTTTTCCTCGGTGACAACCGTGACGGTGCCGTTCCGGGCACCGCAAATCTGTTTCAGCTTGCTGTCGGGCAGAAAAAAGAGCTCGCCGTCGGTTTTGATCTGGGCGATCAGGCTGTCGATATCTTTGCAGAACTGCACATCGGCAGCCGCGTCTGTTTGGAGATTGTCCGCATTGGCTGTCTTGACGGCAGAAGACGAAGCGTTTCCGAACCAGTCCTTTTTCATCTTTTCCAGCGATTTGAAAAGTTCCAGTCGCAGCATGATTTCCGTGACTTTCTCCACATCGGGCGGGGTAAGCACATATTCCGAAATATCGGTGGGTACTGGCGCTTGGGTGCTGACCGTGCCGAGCCAGCGGCTGAGGTAGGCGCTTTCTTTGCCCTCGACGAGTTTTTTGCGGATACCGGGCTTGACGTCAATTGTGTCGATGTGGGTATAAATATAGTCGAGACTGCCGAAGCGCTGCACCAGATCGAGCGCGCCTTTTTCACCGATGCCCGGAACGCCGGGGATGTTGTCGCTGGTATCGCCCTGAATGGCTTTGACCTCGATGAGCTGAATGGGCTTGACGCCGTAGGTTTCCAGAATGGTTTCCTCATCATAGATCACCGCTTCCGCCTTGCCCTGCTTGGTGGTGAGCATACGCACCGCCACACCGTCGCCAACTAACTGCAATGTGTCACGGTCGCCTGTGGCAATGACGCAGGAATCCTCAGGGTTTTTGCGGCAGGCTTCCGCGAGTGTACCCAGAATGTCGTCTGCTTCCCAGCCCTCCGCCGATAGCAGTTTAAGACCCATCGCGGTGAGCAGTTCTTTGAGAGGTTCCAGCTGCATGGCGAGTTCGGGGGGCATCCCCTTGCGCTTGCCCTTGTAGTCGCTGTATCTGAGATGACGGAACGTAGGCGCTTTCAGGTCAAAGGCGACGGCTATGGCGTCGGGACGGGTATCTTCATAAATCTTGTGGAACATGGTCAGAAAGCCAAAGATGGCGTTGGTAAAAAAACCGTCCTTGGTGGTGAGCGGACGCACGCCGTAATAAGCGCGGTTGATAATGCTGTTGCCGTCGAGTACGAGCAATTTCATAGACTGTCTTCACTCCGTTGCTGTCGGTAAATTTTATGCTATTATTATATACCAACAGGTGCGGAATTGAAAGAGGGTTTATGGAAAAATACCGAGATAACAGATAAATGAAATATTTTTGCACAATGCTGGATATTTCTTGACAAACTGATAAGAATTTATTAAAATAGACGTAGCTAAATAGCCGTGTGTTGGTTTCATGCAGTGTATTTAGTGAATGATTTTATTTGAAAAAAGGAGTTAACCATTATGAAAAAGACCACGATTCTGACCAGATCGGCGGCGATGCTTCTTTTGCTGTCGATGATGCTTACCGTACTGACGGGCTGCGTCAAGAAAACCCCTGTGACCACCGCTGACTTTATGGCCAAGGCGGGCGAATCCGGTTTACAGTGTGTGGATGTCAAGGAACAGTTTGCCGACTATGATTTCATTCAGGAAGCCACCATTGCGGCTGCCTCGGATTTATCCTATCAGCTGGAATTCTATGTCTTTACCGACAGTTCTCAGGCGCGTTCGTTCTATACCAATAATCGGACCAATTTTGATATGAACAAGGGAAATGTCTATACGGACACCTCCAAAGAAGGCGCCAATTACGCCAGATATGCGCTGAATGCGGGAGACAGATATATGTTTGTCGCGTATGTGGAGAACACTGTGCTGTATGTGGATACCGATAAGACACATAAGGACGATGTGAACGCCATCATTGATGCACTCAAATATTAATATTATTTTTTGCAGATTCAATCAATAACGACCCGTCCGCACAGAAGTATGGCTTCGGTGCGGACGGGTCGGTTTTTTGGGAGAGCGTTTTACCATGTGCGCACGCCTTGGATATGCAGGAAGCGGATTTGTCCCCACGCGTATTGAAAGAGCGGGACATTGCGGGCGTCGAAGGTATGGGCGCAGATCAGGATGGTGGGTTCGGTCTGCGTGATGAAGAGAGAATGGTAAAATTCACCCGATGCGGTTCCCAGTTGAATGATGTCTCCCGGAAGCACCTGCGAGGCGGATACCTCATGGGCATAAGGTCCGACGGAATGGTTACGGGTCAGAAACTGATAGAGATATTTTACGCCGGTCCAGGCGGCAGCGCGGTCGCTTGGCGAACGGTAGTACCAGCCGGTATCGGGGGTAAAATTCATCACACCCGCGCCCGCATACAGGCATTGGGAGACAAAATTGGTGCAGTCGCCGCCCACAGGGTCGAAGTTGTAATAGGCGGGATTGCGGCTGAGCGCCCATTTTTCCGCGTAGGCGACAGCCGCCGGACGGTCGTAGTTCTTTTGTTTCATGACAATCCCCTCATACCATAGAATCGTGTCCTTTTCCATGGTATGAGGGGAGACGCGTTTTGGTCAAACGGTTTCCGAGGGAACGCCGACCTTTCGCAATAAAAAAAGCCCTTTGCCAAAACAAAGGACTTTCAGAATGGAGCGGAAGATGGGAATCGAACCCACACCATCAGCTTGGGAAGCTGAGGTTCTGCCACTAAACTACTCCCGCAGGTACGGATATCATTATATCGGAATGTCACGGCATTGTCAAGTTTTTTTTGCAAATCCGCTTGACTTTTTGTTTGTCATATGGTATATAAAGAGTTAGTCTTGCAAAACTGATTAAGGGTAAGGATGATGGTTCATTTTAAAAAGAGGGTGGTGTACATGGAACATGGAACAATATAACGTGACCGGTATGAGCTGCGCGGCGTGCAGCGCACGGGTAGAAAAAGCCGTATCGCAGGTAGAGGGTGTGACGTCCTGCGCGGTCAGTCTGCTGACCCATTCGATGGGAGTGGAG
>CAMJHU010000222.1 GCA_946405565.1 uncultured Clostridia bacterium | reverse complement strand
GCACATATCTTTGGCTACGTTATCCTGATAAATACTACATCTATAAGTTTAAAGAGGTTAAAGCCGTCGCCAGCCAATTGGAATCAGATTACCGATTTAAAAAAGGCGCATACTCAGATAATGTCCGCAGCTTCTTGCTGCTTTATGATGAATTAAACGATGCACTGAAAGAAGACTCTGAATTGGTTGAGCTATTTCATTCACAACTGACCAAGTCATGTTATCCCGATCCCGAATTAAGAACACTAACAGTTGATGTTGGGTTTTATATCTGCAATTATTATTCTGACTACCAAAACAGCGTCAAAGAACCCGAAGACCACACGGCGGTGGAAACAGTTCCTGTGATCCCGGAATCCTCCATAGAATCTTATTCAAAGAGCGACTTCCTTGATGAGGTGTATATGACGGAAAGCAGATATGATCATCTTGTCGCCGTGCTTCGCAACAAAAAGAATATCATTCTGCAAGGTGCGCCTGGCGTCGGAAAGACTTTTGCCGCGAGAAGGCTGGCGTGGTCAATGATGGGTGAAAAAGACGACAGCCGGATTGAATTTGTGCAGTTCCATCAGAATTACTCCTATGAGGATTTTATGATGGGATACAAGCCTGTCGAGGACGGATTTGAGCTGAAATACGGCATTTTCTACCGCTTTTGTCAAAAAGCTGCTAACCAGCCGGACAAGGAATTCTTCTTCATTATCGATGAAATCAACCGCGGCAATATGAGCAAGATTTTCGGCGAGCTGTTGATGCTGATTGAAAAGGACTACAGGGACACGAAAGCCACGTTAGCCTATAACGGTCTTTCTTTCTCCGTCCCCAGAAACCTGTATATCATCGGCATGATGAACACAGCAGACAGAAGTCTTGCGATGATTGATTACGCGCTGCGCCGCAGATTCAGCTTTTTTGAAGTAGAACCCGGATTTGATTCAGAGGGATTCATTCGTTATCTTAACGATCTGGATAATGAAACGCTCAATGAACTTGTTGAGAAAGTAAAAGAACTGAACCGTGAGATCACGCTTGATAAAACCCTTGGCAAAGGATTCTGTATAGGTCACAGCTATTTCTGCGGAAGGGAAATATGCACGGAGGAATGGCTGCACTCCATCGTTGACTATGATATTCTTCCCATGCTCAGCGAATACTGGTTTGATGACGCCGCCAAATACCAGCGTTGGGAGAACATTCTGCAAGGTGTGTTTCAATGACCAAGGATAAAACGATCTTCATCAAAAACATATACTATATGCTCTCGTATGCATTTACCATACTGAATCAAGGCGGCTATGAGGATATTGCGACGGAGGAATTTGACAACATTCACAATCTTTTCGCCGCTATTCTCGCCAAGGGCATCAGCAGACAGATCAAGCAGGGGCTTTATCGTGAATACTTGAATAAAACGGAGGACATCTCCGTTGTCCGGGGTAAAATCAATATCTCCGGAACCATACAAAACCGCCTTTGCAGAAAGAGAGTTGTCACCTGTGAATATGACGAATTGTCCGAAAACAACCTACTAAATCAGATTCTGAAAACGACGGTGCTTGTCCTGTTGAATCATGCGAAGGTGGATACGGAATACAAAAAAGATTTGAAAAAAGAAATGCTGTTCTTTTCCGAGGTGGATACGATTGATCCGACGACCGTTCACTGGTCATCAATTCGTTTCCAGCGGAACAACAACACCTACCGGATGCTGATCAGCCTGTGTCAGCTCATTCTGGAAGGAATGCTATTGACAACGGAAACCGGAGAGTATAAACTCGCCACATTTATTGATGAGCAGAGAATGAACCGACTGTATGAAAAATTCATCCTTGAATACTACACAAAGGAATGCCCGCAGGTCAAAGCCTCCGCGTCGCAGATACCGTGGGCATTAGACGACGGGCTTGGCACCATGCTGCCGGTCATGCAGAGCGATATTATGCTGTCAAAGGGAGAAAAGGTGCTGATCATCGACGCAAAATATTATTCCCACACCACACAGACGCAGTATAATGTCAACACGCTTCACTCGAATAATCTCTATCAGATATTCACCTATGTCAAGAACAAGGACGCGGAATTCGGGGACAAGCCGCATGAAGTATCAGGAATGCTTCTGTATGCCCGTACAGAGGATACAATACAGCCGGACAACGTATATCAGATGAGCGGCAACAGAATCAGCGTAAAGACGTTGGATCTGAACAAGGAATTCTCCGAGATTGCAAGGCAGCTGGATGCGATTGTGTCGGAGCATTTTGCGGTTACAGAATAATTGACGGGGTGATAACGCATGAGTTTTGGATATGGAGGATATGCCGATCTTCAACAATCCGATGATACGATGGTAATTTATCTGTATTGCTGTTACAACGTCGATAATGATGACTATAAGCACTTTCAGCAGCTTGAAGATGGAGAGCTTTATATCGACCGAGATGCATTTGTTGAGCCTGAGATACATGAGAAGATTCGTAAAACGGCGTCCGGTAGGAAAAGGACCATAACTAAACGTGTTCCAATTGACTTTGATTTAATTGAATTGCTTGAATCAGGCAAAATTACAGTATCAAACGCAAGTGGGACATGGCAGACTACAAATGACGGAATTGATATTATTGCAATTAAGCTATTGAGGAAGATATTTAGTGAATACCAAAAGACAGGAGATATTCCAAAGCGAGTAGGCTTTTATTGTTGATTATTTTCCCGAAAGCTGCCGGCTTGTTTTTTCATAACGGATGTCTTTTTTACTTAACACCAAAATGAAAAGGTAGGTACGATAGAATGCCAATCACAATCAATCTGTACTACACAGGAACAAACGGCAACGCCCGTAAATTCGCGGAGGAAATGGAATCCTCTGGGACGGCGGCAGCCATTCGGACGGAAGAAGGGAATCTGAGATACGAATACTTCTTCCCGATGAATGACCCGGAGACAGTTCTGCTTATCGACAGCTGGAGAGATCAGGCTGCGATTGACAATCATCACGCTTCGGCAATGATGAGTACCATTGCGGCACTTCGTGAGAAGTACAATCTTCACATGAAAGTGGAGCGTTACGTGAGCGATGAGCAGCCAACCGACGAATCATTTATAAGGAAGTGAGCGAATATGAAAAGAATCATGCTTGTATTTCTTGCGGCAATCCTCTGCGTAGTGACCGGCTGTTCTGTATCCGGTCAGAACACAGGCGGTAATGACACGGCTAAAAGCTATACACAAATCTCCCAAGAAGAAGCCAAGGAGATGATGGCAAAGGATGACGGGCATATCGTGGTTGACGTCCGCAGGCAGGATGAATACGACGCGGGGCATATTCCCGGCGCTATCCTGATTCCCAACGAGAGCATCGGAACAGAGCAGCCGGAGGAACTGCCCGATCTGGACCAGATTATACTGATCTATTGCAGAAGCGGCAACCGCAGCAAGCAGGCGGCGCAGAAGCTCTTTGACATGGGCTATACCAACATCTACGAGTTTGGCGGTATCAACACATGGACAGGTGAAATCGTGACGGAGGGATAATGTTGATTGAAACAGAAAGACTGATTCTACGTCCATTTTCAGAGGATGACGCAGAGGATGTGCTGGAATATCTGAGAGAACCGGCGGTGCATTGCTTTGCCTCCATGAGGCTTGATTCATTGGATGCGGCAAGGAATGAAATGAAGCAGCGCAGGGGAGACGAGCTGTATCTTGCCATTGTTCTGAAAGAAACCGGAAAAGTCATCGGAGAGATATTTGCCCATCCGGAGAGCAATGAGCCAGAGGATGAAATCATGGATACATTCAGCCCGTGCTGGATGCTGAATCTCAATTATTCCGGCAAGGGCTTTGCCTTTGAAGCGGCACGAGCTTACTTCGACTATCTCTTCAAAGAAAAGGGAGCAAGACGTATCTACGCCTACACCGAGGACTATAATCTTCCTTCCCAGCGGCTGTGCGAAAGGCTTGGTATGCGGCGCGAGGGGCTCTTTATGGAGTTCGTCAGCTTTATCAACAATCCCGACGGAACTCCGGTTTACGAGAACACGATGCAGTATGCTATTTTGAAAAAGGAGTGGGAAAGCCATGCAAAACAATGCGGTCAAAAGTGACTGGAAAACGCTTGAAATGCCGGAGCAGAATGAAACCTTCATCTTAGACAGAGAATTGTCCGACAGACAAATGCAGGAATTACGTAAAGGCTTCATTCCGGCAGAAATGGAAGACAAGTGGTTCTGCTATATGTCGGGCAATACACTGTTTGCTCATAGAAGCTGGACAGGGTTCTGTATTTATATCGTTGAATTTTCCCCGGACAATCATCACAAGGTAACCGTCAATCGTGACCCAGAGCAATACCTGGAGAAAAATATTGATAAGGACAGGGAGATGCTTGGTCGCCTTCTGGATTGGTGGTCTTATACTCTGTATGCCTGACACAAACAATTGTAGGAGTGTAAATATTTCAAAAAATTCATAAATTGTTGTAGTCGCTTGACTTTTCTCGACAA
>CAMJHU010000221.1 GCA_946405565.1 uncultured Clostridia bacterium | reverse complement strand
GGGAAATCCCCACCAAAGCAAATTACGCCAACCTCTACAACGGGGAAGGGCGAATGCAAACGGGAAATCCCCACCAAAGCAAATTACGCCAACCTCTACAACGGGGAAGGGCGAATACGGATGATTTGCTGTCATTTCCCAGAGATACCAAAAACGGAGGTGGTTGACCTATGCCGGGACAGAAACAGACAGGCGAGCCGGTTGACTGGCTGAAATTTGAAAACGAAGCCTATGCGGACGGCGCACAGGTCGTATGCGGCATTGACGAAGCCGGACGGGGACCGCTGGCGGGTCCGGTGTTTGCGGCGGCGGTCGTGCTGCGTCCGGGGCAGATCATCGAGGGCGTGAACGATTCCAAAAAGCTGAGCGAAAAAAAACGGGAAGCGCTGTTTGATGTGATCTGTCAGCAGGCAGCCGCCTACTGTATCGCGTCGGTGGATGAGGCGACTATCGACAAAATCAACATTTTACAGGCGACCTATCTGGCAATGACCCGTGCGGCGGAAGGTCTTTCTGTGAAACCCGACATATGCCTGATCGACGGCAACCGCCGTCCGCCTGCCATCGTGACCGATTGCCGTACCATTGTCAAAGGGGATGCGCAGTCCATGAGTATTGCCTGCGCGTCGATTCTGGCGAAGGTGAGCAGGGATCGCTTTATGCGCACGCTGGACGCGGTCTATCCGCAGTACGAATTTGCCCGGCATAAGGGTTACGGCACCGCTTTACACATTGAAAAGCTGCGGGAGTACGGGGCGTCTCCCGTACACCGTCGGAGCTTTCTGAAAAAAATCGAGGGGATTCCCTCCCTGAACGGAACGGGGGAGGACATATGATCACTGATCCCACCGGCAATGCGGGCGAAGAGGCAGCCATGGAAGCCTATCGTCTGGAAGGCTATGAAATTGTGACGCGCAATTATCATTCCCGTTATGGAGAAAGTGATTTTATTGCCAGAAGGGATAACCTGCTGGTGTTTGTAGAGGTCAAAACCCGCACGCCGCAGTCGCGTTATACCGGCGTGGCAGCCGTGACCCGCACCAAGAAGCGGCGGATTTTCAAGACGGCGCTGGTGTATCTCCAAGCCCACGGGACGACCATGCACCGACGCTTTGATGTGGTGGATATCTCCGGTCACTGGGCGGTATTTGATCAAAAAGAAATTTTTCTCGTGGATCATCTGCGTATTTTCAAGGGCGCGTTCGGTTCGGAGGTCTATGATGGATTTGTTTGACTTGCACTGCGATACCGCGTATGAATGCGCCGCCAAGCTGGGCGGCGTATCGCTCACACAGGGAGCCGAACACCTTTCCCTGAAGCGGGGGCGTATATTCCGGCGATGGACACAGGTCTTTGCCGTGTTCATGCCGGATGAACTGCGCGGGGAAGCGGCTGTTGCCCATTATGAAAAGGTGCGGGACTATCTCTACACACAGGAGCGGCAGTGCGCCGGACAGTTCCGGATTGTGCGAAACCGGGCAGAACTGCACGAACAGACGGCAAGGTGCGCCGCGATTCTCTCGGTGGAAGGCGGTTCGGCGCTGGCGGGTCAACCCGAACGGGTGCAGGCGCTGTATGACGATGGCGTGCGGCTGATGACACTGACGTGGAATGACCGAAACGAAATCGGCGACGGCATCCGTGTTCCGGGCGGGAAGGGTCTGACCGATTTCGGGCGAACCATTGTGAAGGAAATGGAACGGCTGCGTATGGCGATAGATGTGTCCCACCTCTCGGACGCGGGATTTTATGAAGTGGCGGAGCAGACGCAGGCGCCGTTTGTGGCGAGCCATTCCAATGCCCGACGGCTCTGCGGCAATGAACGCAATCTCACCGACGAAATGATTGACGTGATGGCGTCACGCGGCGGTCTGATCGGACTGAATTTTTTCCGTGAATTCCTGCGGGATGACGGAAACGCGCATATGACAGATATCCTGCGTCACGCGGATTATTTTTTGTCCCGGGGCTGTGAGAAATGTCTCTCTCTGGGCAGCGACTTTGACGGCTGTGAGATTCCGGAGGATATGACCGGTGTGGAATCCATGGCGGATTTATATGAAGCGTTCCTGCGGGAAAAGTATTCAGAGAAGCTGGTGAAAGATATCTTTTATTATAACGCAGAACGGTATTTTACAAACTATATTTTTTTGAGGATGGATAGATAATGATCAACGGTATTCAGGAAAAGAATTTTGAAACGATTGAGGGCGGCGTCTGTGCGGCGAAGGGTTTCTCCGCCAATGGTCTCAACTGCGGTCTGAACCGCGACAAAAACAAGAACGACCTGGGTCTGGTTGTGAGCGACGTGATCTGCCACGCGGCGGCGGTGTATACCACCAACAAGGTCAAGGGCGCGCCGCTTCTGGTGATGAAGCGGCATCTCGAGGCAAACGGCGGAATGATTCGCGGATTTATCGCCAACAGCAAAAATGCCAATACCTGCAACGCCGACGGTGTGGAAAAAGCCGAAAAAATGTGCGAACTCGCGGCGGAGGCGCTGGGACTATCGTCCACAGAGATTGTGCCGGCTTCCACTGGCGTGATCGGACAGGTGCTGCCCATCGAACCGATTGCCGATCATATCAATGAACTGGCGGCGGGACTTTCGCCGGACAATCACAAAAAAGCCGTCAATGCCATCATGACCACCGATACGGTCATGAAGGAAGTGGCGGTGGAATTTGAGGCTGGCGGAAAGACCTGTCGTATCGGCGGTATGGCAAAGGGCAGCGGCATGATTCACCCCAATATGGCGACCACACTCAACTTTATCACGACCGATGCGGCGGTTTCCTCTGAAATGCTGCAAAAAGCGCTTTCAGCGGTGGTGAAAGTTACCTATAACTGCCTGAGTGTGGACGGCGATACCTCTACCAATGACTGTGTGCTGCTTATGGCAAACGGTCTGGCAGGCAACGCTGAAATTGCTGCGGAAGGCGAGGATTTTGACCGCTTCCAATCCGCGCTGTATTATGTCATGCGATGTATGACCAGAATGCTCGCCAAGGACGGCGAAGGCGCCACGAAACTCATCGAGTGCGAATGCGCAGGGGCGCCTGATCTCGACACCGCGATTATTGTGGCGAAAAGCGTAATCCGTTCGCCACTTTTCAAATGTGCCGTGTTCGGGGAGGACGCCAACTGGGGACGTATTCTGTGCGCTATCGGATACGCCGAAGCAGATTTTGAGATTGACAAGGTGGATGTGGCACTTTCTTCACAAGGCGGACGGATTGAAGTCTGCCGCAGTGGCGCGGGCGTGGCTTTTTCAGAGGACGAAGCTAAGGTGGTGCTGGCTGCCGATGAAATCCGGGTGGAGATTGAACTGCATCAGGGCGAGGCTTCGGCAACTGCATGGGGCTGTGACCTGACCTATGATTATGTTAAAATCAATGGTGATTATCGTACCTGATAGGGGAGGGTAAACCTATGCAGGAAAACAGTTACCGCTTCTTTCAGAATACCGCCTGTGAGTATTATCCGTGTCATCAGGGAGTGGGGGAGGACTTCAACTGTCTGTTTTGCTACTGTCCACTGTACGCGCTGAGTGATCAGTGTGGCGGACAGTTTGTTTACCTGCCGAGTGGTGTCAAGAGTTGTGAACGCTGCACACGTCCTCACGACAGGGACGGTTATGAATATGTAATGGGGCGAGTGGGGCAGCTCATCCGTATGACAGCGCGTCCGTCGGGAGAAGACGGAGATTGACTACTGTTATCGGACATGGAAAAACCATTCGTCCTCCACGAGAGGAATGGTTTTGACTGTCATTCCTTCGATGAAAACATAGGAGCCTCTTTCAATGGCTTGTATCACGGCGTCAATCTGCTCCTGCGAGCCTTGTATTTCCATGGAGACGGAACCGTCGTCTTCATTGCGAACCCAGCCGGTAGCGCCGACGGCGTCGGCTGCGTGACAGGCGCGGTAGCGGAAGCCTACGCCCTGTACGTATCCTTCAAAATGAATCGCCTTGCGTGTTTTTTCCGTTTGACTCATTCCTTCCGTTTTTTATGATATTTTATGATAGCACATGTAAGGTGGCTCTGTCAATTCCGGCGGTAGGAAAACCGTTCGACATCATGTCTGGCGTCAGACAAACCATCAGACCCGCCATTTCTCCTTCTATGGGATGGCGGGTCTTATTGTCAGGACAGGTCAGACAGATGACGAAAAACGGGATGATGCGGGAGAATCTGTATGTTCCGCTGCGGATTATTGGAAGATGCATTCGTCATATTTCACAAACTTTTATCAAACAAGCGTCTTTTTAAGAATCACAAAGACTTTAATAATTCTATATTATTGTGCATAATAGCTAAAACAGGCTGTTTTTTTGCCTGAATTAGGCGGTTGCTAAAAAAAACGCGGGGATTCTTTGTGCTAAGATATTGTCAGAAGCGGAGGGAATGAAGCATCCTTCATCCATGCGGTGTTCTGAAATCCGGATGGCTCGCTTAGGAACTATGCAGAATTTAATCAGTCATTTTCTGCTTAAAAATACAGTATGC
>CAMJHU010000220.1 GCA_946405565.1 uncultured Clostridia bacterium | reverse complement strand
GATTTGATACTCGACTTGCTTCAATTTGTTCATCATCCGGAGAAAAGTATATTCTCTGGATTTGATACTCGACTTGCTTCAATTTGTTCATCATCCGGAGAAAAGTATATTCTTCCATTAGAACCTTCACCGACTATTGCCATAAGACTTTGATGGATTCTATGATTCATTCCTTCCGATCTTATGTAGTTAAAATCAATTGACGAACCACAACACGGACAGGTAGCTCCACTTCGTTCGACTGTACCTTTTCCATCCGTTTTTTCTTGAATAACTTCATATTTGATACTATTATTATCAATGACAAGCTTAATACTTGTTTCTTTTCCTTTTTTCTTTGATAGGTCAAAGGACTTTGCCAAAGGCATTTCACAGCCGCAAGCAGGGTTGGGACACTTGACGGTTCTTGCCCATATCCACGCGATGACGGTGTGTTCTTTGCCGTCCTTGTCTTTCACTTTCGGGTAGAGATGACCGATGCGCTTGAAAGCCTCCTGTTTCATCCACTCGCCGTAGTAGCGCACATCCTCGGCGAGCCCCTTTGCGCCGCTGCCGGTTCTTATGCTCCCCATCTGGCGGGCGTCGGGATTGACCGGCGGCATTCCTGCGAATCTGGGCGGAATCTCGATCATCGCCTTGTTGATCATGACTGCCACGGGGTTGAGGTCGTGGGCGTGGGCTTTCAGCCCTAAACGCTGCGCTTCGAGCGGTATCGCGCCGCCGCCTGCAAAGGGATCAAGCAATTCGGGCGGATTGCCGTCGGTGGACTTCATGATTTCATCTTTTGCTGCTTGCAGCACGGTCGGATCGTTGGAGTTTTCCCATACGACGAGGTCTTCCAGAATCTTAAAAAGCCGCTGACGCTCGCGGTTCTGGTCTTCCTCCGTCGGAAACTGATCGGGGTGTGAGGAAGGGTCGTCTACCAGCGACGCCCAGATCACAGCCCTTGCCGCCGCCAGCGGACGACGCGCCCACCACAGATGCAGCGTGGAGGGGTGTCCGTGGCGTATCGACTTTTCACGCGCGGATTCCGCGTTAATTTTTTCCAGAGGCAACGCGACCTCGATCAGTTTCTTTTTCATGGCTCATTTGCTACTCCTTATAGACCACTTCTCCGTTGCGGATCAGGTCTGAAATTATGAATGTCCGGCTTACTTCCATGAAGCTCGGTTTGTCTGTGCCTTCAAACGGTCGTCTGAGATAGACCGTTTTGGTATGCTGTCCGTCCACTTCCACGATTGCCAGTATGTATTCGTCCGAAACGCTGAACGCGGTAAGCAATTCGTTCTTGGAGACGGTGACGGTTTCGGCTCCTTTGACGCGGGCTTTGACCTCGATGAAGCGCAGACAGCCGCTGCCGGTCTGCTTCTCCTTGGGTATCTCGGATTCCACGTCATAACCGCAATTCTTCCGGCTGACGTCAACAGGAATGAAGCCCAGCTTCCGCTCGATATCCATAACCGCCTTCATGCCCGCGTATTCCATCGCCTGTCGGTCGCCCTGACCGGAAGCGTCCGGCGCGGGACGGTGCATAAGAATATGCAGCAGTCCCTTCGGAATGACCAGCGAACCGCCCACAATAATCGGAGGCGTGGCGGAAATCATGCGTTCGCTGTCGATCTCCGCGAGGCGTTTTTTCATGCGCGCTTCCAGTTCCTCGGCGCGTTTGGCGGCATTCGCGGAGGTCAGACGCTGGTTTCCCTTGCCGGCGGCTTCCTTTTCCCTTAGCTCGATGGCGCGGAAGTCCCAATAGCGTATCTCCTGCGTCAGACGGTCCTTGACCGCTTTGGCAATTTTGTTCAGCATTTCGGTGCGGTGGGCTTTTACCTCGTTAAAATGGGGAGGTATGATTTCGGAAATAGCGTATTCCTCCGCGCGTTGTTCCACGCCCTTGGTCAGCCATTTCTCATGCCGTATAAAATCCTGAATGGCGGTGAGTTCGTCAGGCTCCGGCGCACGATAATCCAGATAAGGCGCGTAGCCCGCGTTCAACGCGCTGCCGTCTTCCTTCATCTCCACAAAATGTATCTGCTTGGAGATAATCCGCTTCCCGCCGTCGGGCAGGACAATTCCGTCCTGTATGCCGTCCTCGATATAAAAAAGCAGACGGAGGTCGCGTCCGTAATCGCTTTCATCGATGAAAACCGAACCGCGCCGGAGCGCGTCTCCGTAGCGCTCGCGTATCAGGTCGCTTGTGGCTTCCAGCAGCGGATGCCCCGGACAGATCATCACGGCAGGCACCGCGCCGGGTATATTGCAATGCTCCTTGTCAAAGCATATTCTTTCGTATTTCGTCAGCACGGATTCCCCGAATCCGATCTGCATATCCCTGTTCCGGATAGCGAAAGGCACGGAGGTAATTTCATATCTGCCGTGTTCGCGTTTGTGAATCCTGCCGCCCAGCGATTTGAACGCCTGTAGGAAGAAGGCTTCCACAAAGTGCGGCTGGAGCTTGTGCGCTTCCATGCGCTCCATTTCGGCGCGTATCTCCATGACCTTTGACACGTCCATCGTGTCCTCCGTGAGCGCGTTCTCAGCGATCAGCTCGCGGAATTTCTCGGTGTTCATGGAGTGATCCACCACCTGCCACAGCTTTTCCCGCACCTTCGGGTCGTTTCCGTAGCGGATTGCCTCGATCAGCAGGTCGCGCAGAGGACGGTTGTTGAATGTCATATCGCCCAGAATGTCAAAAACCTTGCCGCCCAGTGCAGCACGTTCTTCCTCCAGCTTGCTGAAAAGCCTCTGAAAGACGATACCCTCCCGCGTTTCCTGCGAAACCAGATTCCACAAGTGACAGACCTCTGTCTGTCCGATACGGTGAATACGCCCGAAACGCTGTTCCAGACGGTTCGGATTCCACGGCAGGTCATAATTAATCATCAGATGGGCGCGTTGCAGATTGATGCCTTCACCCGCCGCGTCTGTCGCAATAAGTATGCGAACATCCTTGTCCTGACGGAATCGCTGCTCGATTTTGCGGCGTTCGTCCCGCAGCATTCCGCCGTGTATAGTGACGACAGCGTCCTCGCTGCCGAATAATGTGGTGATCTTGTCAGTGAGATAGCGAAGCGTGTCGCGGTGTTCGGTGAAGATAATGAGCTTCTCCCTCTGACCGTCCGGCGTGAACATACATTCGTTGTCCTGCAACAGCTTGGAAAGCTCGTCCCATTTGCGGTCACAGCCGCTCACACGCACGTCGTTTGCGAGCCGTTCCAACCCTTTGAGCGTTTCGATTTCCGCTTCCAGTTCATTGACCGTGCGTGAGGCGGAAGCCTGATCCGCTACGTTTTCCTCTTCCTGCTCCATTTCGGCGGAGGAGTAATCGTCGTCATCGTAGTCCGTATCCAGGTGCAGGGATGTGCGGTATTCATCCGCCTTCCTGCCGAGTTTTTCTTCATTCAGCCTGTGTTCCAGCCGTTCGCGGCGGCGGCGCAGGGATTGATAGATCGCTTCCGGAGAGGACGCAAGTCTCCGCTGCAAGATGGTAAGCGCAAATCCGACCGTGCTTCTGTGATCGCTGGAAAGCTGGTCGGCGCGGTTGAATTCCTCCTGCACATATTCCGTCACGCTCTGATACAACAAAGCCTCCCGCGGGGAGAGATCGTAATTGACGGTGTACGCTCTGCGCTCCGGAAAAAGCGGTGTTCCGTCGAATTTCAGCAGGTCTTCCTTCACCAGACGGCGCATGACGTCAGACACATCGATTGCCTGTGTGCCGGAACGCACAGCACCTTCAAACCGTTCGGGGTCGATGAGCGACATAAAGAGCTGAAAGTCCTCCGCCTTGCCGTTGTGAGGCGTCGCCGTCAGCAACAGGAAATGCCGTGTGATATTCGAGAGCATCCGTCCCAGCAGAAAACGCTTGGTCATCTTGACCTCGCCGCCCCAGACACTCGCCGACATCTTGTGCGCTTCATCGACGACAATCAAATCCCACTCCGTCGCCATGAGCTTTTCTTTCAGCACATCACTGCGTGAGAGTTTATCCAATCGTGCAATGCAAAGATTGGTTTCAGCGAAGACATTGCCGCTCACGGCTGATTCAAACCGGTCGTTGGTCAGTATCTCAAATTTCAGGTGGAATTTGTTGTAGAGTTCATCCTGCCACTGTTCCGAAAGACTGCCGGGGGAAACGATCAGGCAGCGTTTCAGGTCGCCGCGTATCATCAGTTCCTTGAGCAGCAGACCTGTCATGATGGTCTTACCGGCACCGGGGTCGTCCGCGAGAATATAACGCAGCGGCAAACGGGGAAGCATTTCCTGATAAACAGCCGAAATCTGATGCGGGAGCGGTTCAATGGAGGAAGTATGCACTGCGAGATAAGGGTCAAACAAATGCGCCATACGGATACGGTAAGCTTCCGAAACAAGTCGCATGGTGTCGCCGTCCGCATCGAAACTCCAGAGCAGGCTGTCGTCCTGCACTTCAAGCCTCGCTTCGTCTTCTCTGTAGACAAGCTCGTTGCCGACTTTGCCCTGGCTGTTTTTAAAGGTCAGCTCCAGCACGGAACTT
>CAMJHU010000219.1 GCA_946405565.1 uncultured Clostridia bacterium | reverse complement strand
GGTCAGATCCCTGCCGTACTTGTCGAGATTCCTGCCGCCCTTGCCATGTTTGCCGCCGCCCTGTGCGGCAAAGGGATTCTGTCCGCCCATGCCGCCCAGCATACCGAACAGTCCGCCCATAGGTGACTGCCCGCCCATGCTTTCTTCCTCATCATCGTTATCTCCCCCGCCCCAGAACGCTTCCAGTGCGTCGATGATATCCGGAATATCGCCGTCCAGTTCCTGAATCAAACGCACGGCGTAACTTTCGCTGTCGTCGATGAGTGCGCACAGAATATGCTCTGTACCCGCGTAGCTGCCCATACGGGAAGCAATGCTCTTTGCCTTTTGCAGCGTGTACTTACTGCGGGCAGTGAGGTCGTTGGGGTTGACGGTGCATTTCATCCCCTGACCGTGAATTTCGATGATCTTGTTTCTCACATCGTCCGCGTCAATGCCGTTTTCATTGAGAATGGACTGTGCCACCGATGAATCGGTCATGAGCAGCCCCAGCAGGAGATGTTCCGATCCGACAAAGGTATGCCCCATATTCTGCGCACAGTCAAACGCGTAATTGAGCGCGATGTTCGATTTCTCCGTAAATCCCTTAAAGTTGTAGTTCATAAACAAACCCCCGTTTCTGTCATTGATTCTTCCTCATGTGCGCCGGAAGCATTTGCCAATCGGCGCGTTCTTTATCGCAACTCGTTTCTGAGAATTTCAGCACGTTTCTGGTCGCGCTGGGACGGCGTCAGTTCTTTGCCGTACTGTTCCATGATATTCGCAGGCTGCACCTTGACATACAGGTCGGCGAGCCGGTCGAGCGTCACGTCGGTGACGATTCCTTCCGCCACGCCCATGCGCAATGCCGAATACAGTTCCCCGAATTCCTCGCTGCTCATCACGCGGGCACATTTCATGAGCCCCAGCGCACGCCAGACGGTATCCTGATAGGCTTCCGATTTCAGCATTCCGGCGCGTGCTTTCTTTTCCAGTGCAATCATCTGACGGGTGATTTCGGTCAGATTGGAGAGGGTATCCTTTTCGCTGATACCCAGCGTTACCTGATTGGACACCTGATACATCGCGCTGCTGGATTGACTGCCTTCGCCATAGCTTCCTCGGATGGTTGCGCCCATCTTGTCGAGATTGGAGGCAATCCGGTTGAGTGTGCCGCTTGCCGCCAGTGCGGGCAGGTGCAGCATGACCGACGCTCTCATGCCGGTGCCGAGATTGGTCGGGCAGGCGGTGAGATAGCCCAGTTCTTCATCAAACGCAAAATGAAGCGTTTCATCAAGAAGCGTATCAATCTTGTCTGCCGTATCGTAGAGTTCATCGAGCTGCAAGCCGCTTCCCATCACCTGAATCCGCAGATGGTCTTCCTCATTGAGCATGATACTCACCGATTCGTCCTGCATCAGCAGCAGCGCCCGACCCTTGGGATTACCCGCGAATTCGGGGCTGATCAGATGCCGTTCCACCATTGCCGCCAGCTGCACAGGCGACAATTGGTCAGCCTCCACATAGGTGAAGCTGTCGCGCAGCGCGGAATTGCCGCCGATCAGCGCGTCGCGCACTTTTTCATTGACTTCTTTCTTCTGCGCGTCGGTCATACGATGCGGGAAAGGATAGCCGTTCAGATTCCGGGCAAACCGCAGCCGCGTACTGATGACTGTGTCGGCTTCTTTGCCTTGGGTCTGATACCATTTTTTTTCTGTATTTTTCTCATTGCCGGACATAACTGTCACTCCGTTTTCGGTATATTTTTAATGGTCTTGTTTTTTGTCCGCCTGCCGTCAGGCTTCCATCGCCTTGATCTGATCGCGAAGCTCGGCAGCGCGCTCGTAGTTTTCGCTCTGAATCGCTTCATTGAGCTGATTGCGCAGCGAGGCGATTTCATTTTCATGGCTCTGCTCGGTCGTCACTTTGGAATGCTTGCCGCAGTGAACCGTGTTGCCGTGAATCTTCTTGATGGTCGGCGCCAGCCGGTTTCTGAATTCGGTGTAGCAATTCGGACAACCCGCCTTGCCGGATTTGGCTATCTCGCCGAAATCCGAACCGCACACCGGACAGCGTTTGCCCGAACCAATCGCGGGTGCGCTTCCAAAGCCGCCAAGACCGCCGAAGGGCGAACTGAGCAGACTGCTCACCAGATCGAATCCGCTGTTCAAGCCCCAAAGAGATCCGAAACCACCGAAGTCATCCAATCCGTTCCAATCAAACAGCTTGCCGAATTCTCCGCTGTTTCTCAATTCCGCCGCACAATCCGGGCAGCGATGATACTCATGCACATCCCCGTTCACATTGGTCTTGATATAAGCCGTAGCCTCATTCTTCTTACATTTTTCGCACAACATACTTCTTCATTCCCTTTCTCTATGATTTTGCAATGTCATTATTGGCTGATGGCGCATTTGATAAGCATTTGTTTGAGAATTCCTGCCCGCGCAATGTCACGATACGCCGGAGGCAATGCCTTCAAAGCGCTGTCACCGCACGCGGCGAGCATGATTTCGGCAATCGGCGGCGTCAGGATGCCGCGATCGGTCAGGTTGACAATCAGCATACGTGCCGTACCGCTGTCCACACTGTCGCCGATGCTGTTGACGACGTGCATAACCGCCGACGAACCGCTCAGACGCACCCGTGTGATACGGATATAACCGCCGCCGCCCCGTCTGCTCTCCACCATGTAGCCCTGTTCGGGGGTAAAGCGCGACGTGATGACGTAATTGATCTGGCTGGGTACGCACCCTATCTGATCCGCCAGCTCATTGCGTCGGATTTCGGCGGTACCGTCCCGGCTGTCGAGCAGTTCCAGAATATACCGCGCCACCTGTTCACTCATTCTCACGTTTGTTCATCTCCCAAAGGTCTTGGTTTCATTTGTTTTCAAATGTCCTTGACTTTCTTTGACCTTTTGTAAGTTCCATTATACTCATTCGTCAGAGAAAGTCAAAGTCATAAAAAGTCAATCTTTTATTGTATTATCCTTCTTTTCTCTTTCATTCGCCCGATTGCTTTTGTTTTCTCTTTATTTCTTAAAAGTTCTGACTTTTCCTGACCTTTCTTATTTCCCACAAAAAACGCGGACAGATTCCGGAAGGTTATCATGACCTTCCAAAATCTGTCCGAGCTGTGCCGATCATTCTTCTGTTTTTACGAAATTCAACTTTCCTCACCGTAAACCGTCTTATACCAGTACTTGGTATTCTTGGAAAAATCCACACCCAGCACCGACATCTTACGTACCGTCATATATTTAAAGCTGCCGTCAATCGGCATTCTCGCGGACACCATGTCATATTCCAGAAATTCCGGCGTCTGCATCAGCATCGACAGCACTTCGCCCTTGGTGAGATTGGTGGTAATGCAGGGCAGCGCGACGTTGGCAAACTGATTCAGTTCGCTGACGCTCATGCCTTTGGCTGTCTTGAAAATCTCATTAAGAACCTTGCGCTGACGTTCGGTACGTCCGAAATCGCCGTTGCCTACATACCGCACGCGGGAATAGGCAACCGCCTGTTTACCGTTAAGCCGCATCATGCCCGCCTTGTTGACGTCAATCTTATCGAGATTTTTGGGCAAACCCAGATGCTCATTGAGTTCCGGAATATAGATTTTGTTCATAACCCTGATTTCCGCGGCGCTGACATTCATCTCCACACCGCCTACCGCATCGACAATATCCATAAAGCTGTAAAAATCCACCTGGACGTATTTATCAAGATGAATTTTAAAGTTCTTTTCGATGGTACGGATCAGCAGATTCGAACCCCCATACGCATAGGCGGCATTGATACGGGTATTGCCCGCTCCGGGTATATTGGCATAGATATCGCGCATGACCGATGTGAGAATAATCTTCTTGGTACGGCGGTTGACCGAAAGAATAATCATGGAGTCGCTGCGACAGTGGCGGCTGCTGCTGCCACGGTTATCCGTGCCGATCATGAGAATATTGGTCACATTCTCATCGTCAAATTGCAGCGCTTCTTCGCCGTCTTTCAGATTACCCAATACATATTCATCCAAATCCGCAATTTCCTCGGCGGACGAATCCTCTGCTTCCTCATCGTAATCGTCATCCAGATCAATCTGCGTGACAATTTCCACCGGCGTATCCAGCGACTGACGATTGAGCTTATTGTAATAATGCGTGAACACACCATAGCCTGCCGCACAAATCAGCACCAGCAACGCCACCAGTGCCACCAAAACAATCAAAAGCTTACGCCACCCCGAACCTTTTTTCTTGGGTTTCTTCGCCTTTTCCGTTTTTAAAACGGCGCTTGGTTCCGGTTCTTCCTCGATGAGTTCCGGCTCTTCCTCGACCGGTTCCGGTTCTTCCTCAATGAGTTCCGGCTCTTCCTCGACCGGTTCCGGTTCTTCCTCGACCGGTTCCGGTTCTTCCTCGATGAATTCCGGTTCTTCCTCGATGAGTTCCGGTTCTTCCTCGATGAGTTCCGGCTCTTCCTCGATAAGTTCCGGTTCTTCCTCGATGAATTCCGGCTCTTCCTCGATGAATTCCGGCTCTTCCTCGATGA
>CAMJHU010000218.1 GCA_946405565.1 uncultured Clostridia bacterium | reverse complement strand
ACAAACTTGACCTTCTTCTTGAGAAGGGTGTCAAGCGTCTCCTTGGGCTTGAGCATACACTGCGAAGCCGGGATAAAGACGGTTACGCCGTCACAGGCAACCAGTACGCCGCCCTTGATGACCTGACTGACAGTGCCTTCAAAGACCACCGGCTCCTTCTCTTCGACCACTTCTTCGGTGGTGGTCTCGGGCGCCTCAGCCTCCGCGGCGTTGTCGTCATCATCTTCGCGTCTTCTTCTTCTGGTGGTGATCTTCGGAGCAGCAGCCAGCATCTTGTCCATCGTTCTTCTGGATTCAAGAATCTTCTTGGAAAGATAGATGTAGCCGTCCTGATCGTTGACCTTGAGAATAATCAGCTCCAGCTTATCGCCGACCTTCACGAGATCAGCGGTGGTGGCGTTGGGATCGTCAGTGAGTTCTTTGAGTTCGACGATACCGGTCTGTTTTCTGCCGACATCGACATATGCCCCGGTGGGGTCAACGCTGATAACCGTACCTGTTACTACCTTTCCTTGCATATTTGAATTCTTGAAAGACTCCTCCAGCATTGCCTCGAAGTTTTCATTGTTTTGGATTTCGCTCATCTTGAATAGAACCTCCTTAATTATGTCAGCAGGCGTGGAAGCGCCCGCCGTAACACCAATATTATGAGCCGCGCGCACGTCGGCTTCCGGCAAATCATCCACCGTCTGGATGAGAATGCTCCTGCATTTCTCGGAGCAGATATGGAACAGCTTGGACGTGTTGGAGCTGTTGACGCCGCCAATCACGATCATCAAGTCACATTTTTCGGATAATTCCGCAGCTTCACGCTGTCTGCTTTGCGTGGCATTGCATATTGTATCAAATAAAGTGGCGTTTGTACAGTCCTTATGGAAAATGTTTAAACATTTTTTCCAAATTTCCGTATTAAATGTGGTTTGTGCCACGACAGAGACGCCTTGCGTTTTGAGTTCGGGATGCGCAAAGAGCAATTGGGTCAGCTCCGCATCGTCCCTGAAAATATACACCGTGCCGTTGCAATGACCCTTGATGCCCAAGACCTCGGGATGTTCCGCGTCACCGGCAATCAATATTATATCACCTTTTTCCGCGGCATTGGTGACTATACTATGAATTTTTGCGACAAACGGGCAGGTAGCATCCTGAATTTCGATACCGCGCTGCTCCAGTTCGTGATACACATGGAGCGGCACGCCGTGAGAGCGGATCACCAGTACGGTATCCGGCGGAATGTCAGAGAGTTGGTGGGCGATGACCACGCCTCTGTCCTCCAATTGTCCCACGACCTGCGCGTTGTGAATAATCGGTCCGAGGGTGCAAACCTTTTTGCCTTCGTCGAGGAGAGAATGCACCAGTTCAATGGCTCGGTTGACGCCGAAGCAGAAGCCGGCGGTTTTGGCGAGATGAATCGTTCCCATAGCGCTCACCGTCCTTTTTTCTTCATCGAGGGATATTGATACGGCTTTGAATCGTATCGACCACCAACTGAACCGAATGCTCGAAATCCAGCTCGGAGGTATCGATCAACACCGAATCCGCGGCGGGACGAAGCGGGGAAATCGGCTTGTTTTCGTCATAATAATCGCGCTCGCGGATATCCGCCAGCACGCTGTCGTAGTCCGCTTCCATGCCCTTTTCGAGCAGTTCCTTATACCGCCGCTGCGCACGAACCTCCGGCGAAGCGGTCAGAAAGATTTTCACATCCGCGTTGGGCAGCACGACGGTCCCGATGTCACGACCGTCCATGATAATATTGTGGTGCTGTGCCATTTCCTGCTGCATCTGGGAAAGGCACTGGCGGAGCTTGGGCTGCGCCGATACAATGGGCGCGCAGCGTGTCACCTCCCGCGTGCGGATCACACGGGAGACATTCTCTCCGCACAGATAGACCTTCTGCTCGCCGTCCTCATAGCGAAGCTCGATGTCCATCATCGGCAGCACCGCGCCGATTTTTTCCGCGTCGTCGGGGTCAATCCGGCGCTGCATGATAAAAACCGCCGCGGCGCGGTACATGGCGCCCGTGTCTACATAGATAAATCCCAGCCGACGGGCAGCCTCGCGGGAAATGGAGCTTTTGCCGGCGCCCGAAGGTCCGTCAATGGCAACCTGAATCATAACGTATGTCCCATCCTTTCAGAAGCAGCCATTCCGGCACATCGCCCAGTGGAAAAGGCAATTTGCAGATTAAATCCGCCGGTATGCGCGTCTACATCCAATACTTCTCCCGCGAAATATAATCCTTTCATCAATCTGGATTCCATCGTGCGGGGATTCACCTGCGATACGCTGACTCCGCCGGAGGTGACGATTGCCTCTTCTATGGGACGGAATCCCACAATCGTAAAGGTGAGACGTTTCAGCGTTTCCACCAGCGTGAGTCGCTGCTCGCGGCGGATCATGTTGACTTTGGTATCAAACGGAATGCCTGTTCTTTTTATTATAACAGAAATCATCTTTTGTGGCAAGAGCTTTGCAAGAGAATTTCCGAAGTTTTTGTTAATATTTTCTGAAAAATCCCGCTGGATTCTGGCGTCAAGCTGTTCGGGACGCAAGGCGGGCTTGAGGTCAATCGACAGCCGGTATTTTTTCCTGCCGTCCCGCATATGCGAGCTGGCGCTGAGAATCACGGGACCCGATACGCCGAAATGCGTAAACAGCATTTCTCCGAAATCGGTATAGATTTCCCTGCCGCTGTCGGCTTCCGTTACCGTAATCGCCACGTTTTTCAGCGAGAGTCCCTGCATATCGCGGCAGTCCTTTTCCGCTGCCACCAGCGGCACGAGTGACGGCATGGGCGGGACGATGGTATGTCCCGCCGTCCGGGCGAACCGGTAGCCGTCGCCGGTCGAACCCGTCAGCGGATAGGAAAGCCCGCCTGTGGCGACAATCAAGGTCCGGCATCCAACGGCGCCGTGACTTTCGGTCTGCACACCCGTCACCTGTCCGTCCTCACAGTGGATATCCGTCACTGTATCGCGCAGGATACGCACGCCGCTGTCGCGGCAGTAACCGATCAGTGCGTCGTTGATATCCGCCGCCTTGTCCGATACCGGAAACACACGGCTGCCCCGTTCCACCTTCAAAGCCACACCCCGCTGCTCAAAAAAAGCCATGACGTCGCGGTTGCCGAACCGGGAAAAAGCGCTGTAAAGAAACTTGGGGTTGACCGGGATATGACTGAAAAAAACGTCACGGTCGCAGTCGTTGGTGACGTTGCAGCGCCCCTTTCCGGTAATCAACAGCTTTTTGCCGTTGCGGGGATTCTTTTCAATCAGCAGAACCGAAGCGCCTCTCTCCCCCGCTGTTCCAGCCGCCATCATGCCCGCGGGACCGCCGCCGATGACAATGAGTTCGGGTGTGGTCATGGCGTTTCTTCCTCCGGCTTCTGATAGATGTCGTATTCGTCCCAGATTTCTTCCAACTGGCTGAAGATAGCCGATACCTCGGTCTGATTGCGCTTGATGGCAGCCACGATCAGGGCGTTGATCAGGCTCATGGGCGCCACCAGAGAATCCACGATGGAAAGCATATCGCTTTTGGCGATCAGCGAACATTCCGCGTATTGTGCCAGCGGGGACGAGAGACTGTCGGTAATGGCGATAATATGGGCGCTCTTGGTCTGAGCAAAGCGCAGCGCCGCGATCGCGCTGTTGCAATAGCGCGGGAAGCTGATGCCGATCACACACGCCTCACTGTCCACGTGCATCATCTGCGCGAGGGTATCGCTCTCGTTGGACGGGTCGATGACTACCACATTCCGGAAGATCAGCTTGAGATAGTACCCCAGAAACACCGCCAATGCTTCCGCGCTTCTGGCACCGAGTATGTAAATTTTGCTGGCGGTGCAGATCATCTCCACAGCTTTGTCAAAATTTTCCTTAGATGTTTCGTCCATCGTGCGCTTGAGCTTTTCCACATCGGAGCCCAGCACACTGCTGAGTACATTGTCATCGCTGAGACGGCTGCACGCCACGTCAATGCGCTGCACCGACGTCAGCCGATTGGGAATCATATCCTGAATCGCCTTCTGAAGGGCGGGATAGCCGTCATATCCCAGTTCTGTGGCAAACCGCACCACCGTCGATTCACTGACGCCGACGGTTTTCCCCAGTCGGGAAGCCGTCATAAAGGCTGCCTTATCATAGTTTTCGATAATAAAATTCGCGATCAGCTTTTGCCCCTTGGAAAAACCCGCGTAGCCTGAATGAATGGCGTTAAAAAGCGAATCACGCATATATCTCTCACCTCATTCTCGTAAAAACAGCGCAGCCGCCATCAAACGGCAAACGGCATTCGCAAGTCGTAGAAGTTGCGAATGCCGTCCGACATTATTGATTTCGTTGCTTCAAAGCTCTGTCAATGGCGCGTTTGGCATCGCGCTTCGCCGCATCTTCACGCTTGTCATAGAGTTTTTTACCCTTGCACAGTCCGATCTGCACCTTTACCAGCGAGCCTTTGAAATAAACCGACAATGGCACAATGGCATAGCCTGCCTGCTTGAGGCCGCTGTAAAGATGAGCAATTTCCTTCCTGTGCAGAAGC
>CAMJHU010000217.1 GCA_946405565.1 uncultured Clostridia bacterium | reverse complement strand
GTATTGCAAATGGTGCTATGCCGACGGGACTTACACATACAGCGATATGGATGAGCTGATGGAAATCTGCGTCAGCCACATGGTGAATGAATCGTTTTCCGAAGAACAGGCACGTACCTATCTGCGGCAGTTTCTTCCCACGCTGGATTACTGGAAGCGATACGAAGAACTGAGTGACAACGGGCAGTTTGAGGCGTTCAAACAGCAGTTGATAGAAGAAATCAATGACCTTCACATTGAAGGTATGCCCAAGGTGGAAAAACTCAATGCGCTTGTGGGTGCCTATGTGAATCTTGCCTATCCGCTTCCCAACGGGTTGAAAGTCAAGTTTCTCGATGACGGGACGACCTATCTGGGAAATCAACTGGCATCGGAATTCGGAGGAGACCGTTGTTTTGGCGTCTTGGCGGGCATGGATTTTATCCTTGTCTGCACCTATGAAGCGGAAGGCACCAATCCTGAGCTGGTTCTTTATAAAAAGAGATAACAGCACTTTTCAAGAAAAACGCTTTTGTCAGTCAGGACATTTTGGCTGACCGACAAAAGCGTTTTTTCTGTGGAGGGGCAATTTTCCCGACAGGCGAGTGGACTGGAAATCTGCGTTATTGCAAATCCGTCCTTTCAATGTTACAATCCTATTGTAAGCAGCAAGCAGAACAATCCTATCGGGAGGATGAAACACCTATGGAATTAGGAAAGAAAATCAGACAGCTTCGCTTCAAAGCGGGACTGACGCAGGAACAGCTCGCGGAACGGATGGGTATCGGCGCGCAGTCGGTATCCAAATGGGAAAACGCGGTGTCCATGCCGGATATCGCTTCGCTTCCTCTGCTGGCGGAGATATTCGGGGTCAGCATTGACGATTTGTTTGACTTATCGACGGAGCAGCGGTTCAACCGGATCGAAAACCGCATGGACGCGGAGGAGGAACTGCCGCCCGACGTCTTCCGGGAATACGAGGATTATCTGAAATCGCAGCTTTCCGGTGAGACGGAATCCTACAAAAAACGCGCCACGGAGCTGATTGCCTATCTTTACTGGCACCGCATGAATGCCAACGCGCAGAAGGTGCGCCGTTATGCCAAGGACGCGATACGTCTGTCGCCGGGGGAGAAGGGATGCCAGTGGATGCTCAACATGGCGGAGAATCACTTTATCTGGGACTGGAATCTGTCCAACCATTCCAAAGCCATTGCGTTTTATCGTGAGCTTGTGGAGGCAAATCCGGAAAGCACGCTGCCCTATGCCTATCTGCTGGACAACCTGATTGCCGACCACCGCGCCGACGAAGCGGAGCAGGTTCTTGACAGACTGTGCGGGCTGGAAGGCGCCAATCCCATCACCACGCGGGTCTACCGTGCCTATATCGCGCTTGCCCGGTTTGATGAACCGACCGCCGATGCGATCATGGATGAGTTGATCACAAACCATCCGGATGACTCCATCTGTCTGTTCGAGGCGGCACAGTATCACGCGATGAAATGCGACTATTCCGAAGCTATTGCGCTTTACGAGCGTTCCTTTGAGAACGAAAAACGCAGACCGAGGTTTCAGGACGAGCTGCATGGAATCGCCGAGATTTACGAAATCATGGGGGATTATCGGAACGCGGCGGCAACTTGTGACAGGATCATCGCGCTCCTGCGCGACGAATGGGGCATGACCGAAGAAACCGCCCTCAAAATCGCAGAGAAGGAAAAAGCGCGTCTGCTAGGGAAACGCTGATTAAGTCGATTCTCGCACCGCTCAAAGACGTATCCTCGCGGCGCGGAATCGACGGCAAGCCTTTAATCAGCGTATCCCTAGAAAAGGCGCAGTAATTATGTTTCAAACGGGCATGATGAGCAAAATGCTTGCCATACCCGTTTTTATACTGTTGGTATATAAAATAATCTATGATTAGTATGACTGGTGTCTTCCCTTTTCTGCCGAATACGGTATAATAGTACCATAAAAACGAGGACGGTGAAAATCATGGAAATGAAGCTCGCGGAGAATATCCGCTCATTCCGGAAGGAGAGGGGACTGACGCAGGAGCAGCTCGCCGAGGTGCTGGGCGTGACGACCGGCGCGGTGCACAAATGGGAGGCGAAGTTGTCGGTACCCGATCTGGAACTGATTGTGGAAATAGCGGACTTCTTCGACACTTCCGTGGATGTGCTGCTTGGCTACGAGATGAGGGACAACCGCCTTGACGCGACCGTGCAGCGGCTTCGGGAATACCGCAGGAGCAAGGACCGGGCAGGACTTGCCGAGGCGGAAAAGGCACTGAAAAAATACCCGCATTCCTTTAAGATCGTGCATGAATGCGCCACTCTGTACGGCGGTTTCGGGCTTGAAAGCGGAAACCGGGCGTACCTTCTACGGGCGTTGGAGCTGACGGAGCAGAGCCTTCCGCTGCTCGGGCAGAATACCGACCCGGAGATCAGTGAGCAGACGCTCTACGGGAAAATGGCACAAATCTATATAGGACTGGATGAAATAGACAAAGCTGTCGAACTGTGGAAAGCCCATAACGCGGGCGGTGTTTACAACCACAAGATCGGACAGATTCTCGCCATGCGGGACCGCGGCGAGGAAGCCGCGCCCTTTCTGTCGGAAGCCATGGCGCATATTGTCGGGGAAGTGATCTATACGGTCACGGGATACATGAATGTCTACGCCAACCGTGGCGACTTTTCTTCCTGCCAGGCTGTCCTGCGCTTCGGGCTTGATTGCTTTTCCGGACTGCGGAAGGAAAACCAGCCGAACTACCTCGACAAGGTGAGCTGCGCGTTGCTCACCTGCCTTGCCTGGTCGCAGTGCATGACAGAGCAGCAGACGGAAGCGCACGCTTCCTTGAAAAAAGCCAAGGCGCTTGCGGCGTTCTTTGACAACGCGCCCAGCTATGACGAGAGCGACATCCTCTTTATCGGGCGCATTGAAGGCGCCAGCATTCATGACGACATCGGCGCGACTGCCGCGGACGTCATCCGGAATTTACTCGACGAATTTCAGAACCGGGAGCTGACCGCTCTCTGGCAATCCGTCAACACACAGGAGGAAACACCATGAACAGGAAAACAGACAAAGAGATTCAAACCAACGGACAGGCATTGACCAAACAAGAACTGAAAAAACTGCGCGGTCAGTTCAAGCACACCCTGTTTCACAAAAATCATTTCAACCTGTTTATGACACTGGTCGCGGCAGTGTTGTGTTCCGTTTCAGCCATCGTGAGTTCGTGGCTGCTGAAAGAAGTCCTGGATCTGACCTCGGGGAACAGCCGCTTCGATTTGTACACGCTGCTGATCATTGCCGGCTGCTGCGGCTTGCTGCTGCTGCTGGGCGGTGTGATCGACTACTGCTTCCTTTCAAGATTCCGTGCCAGGGCGATGAAGCAATACCGCGCCTTCGTCTTCGACAAAATCCTGCAAAAGGGCATTCAGGCTTTTTCCAAAGAGAACACGTCCCTCTATATTTCCGCCCTTTCCAACGATGTCAACACCATCGAGCAGGAGTATCTCAGACCGCTGCAAACCAATATTGAGGCGGGACTTTCCTTTGTGGGGGCGCTCGCGCTCATGCTGTGGTACAGTCCCCTGCTGACGCTCATCTCGATTGGCTTTTCGCTGCTGCCTATCATTTTTTCGGTGATATTCGGCAACATGGCGGCGGTGGCGGAGAAGAACGTTTCCGATCAGAAAGAACGCTATACCGGCGTGCAGAAGGACGCTCTCACGGGCTTCAAAGTAATCAAGAGTTTCAAGGCGGAAAACAGTATTTCCAAGCTGCATGAGCAGAAAAATCAAGACGTGGCACAGGCTTCCCGAAAGCGGGTGAAGGCGTCGGTGCTTGTCACTTATTCCTCGATGCTTTCCTCTGTGGTGGTACAGTTCGGCGTTTTCTTTGTGGCAGCCGCGTTCGCGCTTGCCGGCAAGGGCATCACGGTCGGTACGGTTCTGATCTTTGTACAGCTCATGAACTATCTGTTAAGCCCCATCCAGCTCTTCCCCAATTTCTTTGCGGGCAGACAGTCGGCGCTGCGGCTGATGGAAAAGCTGGCGGTCGCGCTGCATCAGAATATTCCCGACGAGGGCGAGCCTATCGCGCCGCAGCTCACGGAGGGTATTTCCCTTCGCAACCTCGATTTTGCCTATGAAGAAAACAAGCCGGTGCTGAACGGAATCGACATGGAAATCAGCGCCGGCGGCTGCTACGCGCTGGTAGGCGGTTCGGGAAGCGGCAAATCCACCATCCTCAACCTTCTCATGGCAGGCTCCCGCGATTACAGCGGAGAAATCCTCTATGACGGCAAGGAACTGAAAACCGTCTCGCCCAGTTCGCTTTATGATCTCGTTTCCATCATTCAGCAGAATGTCTTTGTCTTCAACAGCACCATCCGCGACAATATCACGATGTTCTCCCCTTTTCCGGGTGAAGAGGTTGAGCGAGCGGTACAGATGTCTGGTCTCAAAAAACTCATCGAGGAAAAGGGCGAGGACTATCTCTGCGGAGAAAACGGTTCGGGACTTTCCGGCGGCGAGCGTCAGAGAATCTCCATCGCGCGGGCACTTCTGCGGAACACTCCCGTGCTGCTGATTGACGAAGCC
>CAMJHU010000216.1 GCA_946405565.1 uncultured Clostridia bacterium | reverse complement strand
CCTCCAGCTCATGGGCAACGGCAAGATTGCCAACCGCGTGCAGGAGATTTCCGAAATCACCCGCGGTCTCAAGATTCTGGCAAAAGAACTGATGGTGCCGGTGCTGTGTCTGTCGCAGCTCAACCGTGCGACGGAATCGCGAACCGGACATAAACCAATGCTGTCGGATTTGCGAGATTCCGGTTCCATCGAGCAGGACGCGGATATCATCCTGTTCCTGTATCGCGAGGGTTATTATCAGCAGTCTGAAGCCAAGCCTGACGAAGAGATTGATCAGAGCCGCGCCGTCTGCATGGTGGCGAAAAACCGCCATGGCACGACCTGTGAGATACCGCTTCACTGGTCGGGTGCCACCACGCGCTTTACGGCGGCGGAGGATACATACCGTGAAAGCTAAGTGTCGGGAAGCCATTGCAACGTATGCAATGCTTACACCGGGGGACAGCGTGGTAGTGGGATTGTCCGGCGGAGCGGATTCCTGCGCATTGCTGCACTGTCTGTGCGGGTTGCGGGAGGAGATGAACCTGTCGCTGCTGGCGGTACATATCAACCATGGGATACGTGATGCGGAAGCGGCGCGGGACGCAGCCTTTGCCGAATCACTTTGCCGGGAATGGAGCGTTGCGTTTCGACTGTATGAATATGATGTTCCCCGTATCGCGGCAGAGAAGGGCATAGGTGTGGAAGAATGCGGTCGGATACTGCGTTATGAATGTTTTGAGCGTGAGGCGCTGCTTTGTAATGCCAAAATCGCTACGGCACATACACTTTCCGATTCGGTGGAAACCATGCTGTTTCATATGATTCGTGGCTGCACGATCAACGGTCTGCGGGGCATTCCACCCGTGAGAGGACGGCTGATCCGTCCGCTGATTTTGTGTGAGCGGCAGGAGATTGAGGCATACTGTGCCGAACATGGTTTGGCGTATATGACCGATTCCACCAATTTTTCCACCGATTATTCCCGCAACAAGATTCGCCTGAAACTGCTGCCGCTGATGCGGGAAATCAATCCTTCGGTCACCCGTGCGTTGGAACGGTTGGCGCAAAGCGCCGCGGATGATGACGATTATCTCAACTCGCTGGCTTTTCCGCTGGCAGACAGCTTCCGTCAGGATGACCATGTGGAGATGTTTCTGACAGCACCGTCACCGGTAGCGAGACGTGCTTTGGTGATGCTCTGCGGCAGGATGCTGAATATGGTGCCTGAGTGCCGCCATGTGGAAGCGATGCTGTCCACGATGCGAAAAGGGAATGGGAGTTTCCATTTGCCCGGCGGTCATGTGTTCCGTGTGACGCGCGGACAAATGCGGTTGGAACCGCGCCAAAAAACGGTAAATACGCCGCAAACTGACGATGGCAGGTCATGGGAGTGTGAATTATCGTGGGGGGAAATAATTACCCCCGCCTCGCGGAAAATAATCTTGCAGGCGCTTGACCAAACTAAATATGATATTATTCGCAAAAATCATCAAAATGTATTTCAAAACTCGCTGGACTATGATATACTAAAGAATCCGCTATTTCGATTCCGCCGAGAAGGAGATCGGTTTTCCCCCGCGGGAAGAGGATGCACCAAAAGTCTGAAAAAGCTCTTTAACGAGTTCCGGATTCCTGTCGGTCAGCGCAGTTGGATACCGTTGCTGGTTTGCGGCACGGAAATTGCGTGGATTGATGGTATCGGTGTAGCGGAGGGCTTTCAGGTTACGCGTGAAACGCGACATATTGTGTATATTCAAACCGAACCGGTCTTGCGAAGCGGTTCGGAAGGAGGAACAGACATAAGATGAAGCACGAATTGAAACAGGATATTCAAAAAGTTATTTATTCTCCGCGGCACATTGCCGGTATGGTGAAAAAGGTGGGCGCTGAGATAAGTCGTGATTATGCGGGGAAATGTCCGTTGCTGGTGGTAGTGTTGAAAGGTTCAGTGGTGTTTGCCGCCGATCTCATGCGAAGCCTTACGATTGACTGTGAAGTGGATTTTATGATTGTTTCAAGTTATGTCGGCACGCAGTCGGTCGGGCAGATTCAAGTAGTACAGGATCTGCGCGCGGATATCGCCGGACGTGAGGTGATTATCGTAGAAGATATCATTGATTCCGGCGTGACGCTCTTCAGTCTGAAGAAACTGCTCGAAGAACGCGGATCGAGCAGCGTGAAAATTTGCACGCTGCTAGACAAGCCTTCGGGACGCAAGGCAGATATCAAGGCAGATTATGCGGGAGGCAAAGTCGGCGATGAGTTTATCGTAGGATATGGTCTTGACTATAATGAAAAATATCGCAATTTGCCATTTGTGGGAGTGTTAAAAGAATCTGTCTATTCACACAAATGACATAATTCCGTGATATAATAATCAGATAAGGCTCAGTTTTCAATTAGTAAGGAGTGGCGTATTTGGATAGTAAAAAAAGCAAGATTGGCGGTTATGTGGTATGGCTCGGTATTCCGATTCTGATTATTTTGGCGCTATACATTATCTCCGGTCAGAAACAGCCGAGTGACGAGTATAAATACTCCGAGATACTTTCGTATTTCACGCCCGGCAGCAGCGACGTGAGTCCGAGTGACTGGAAGGCTGCGCAGGTGGAGGATTTTGATTTGTCATTTAACACCAGCGTGCTGACCATTCATCTCAAAGATGACGACAAAGGAAACAAACAGGACGATATTGTTTATAAGGTGCCGAGTATTGATCTCTTTGTCAACGATGCCAAAAGAGGCATGGAGGACCTGCGTAAGAGCGGCATTGTGATTGGTGAAGATTATGAGGCTAAGCAGGACAACAGTCTTCTGGCAAGTCTGCTGCCCACCCTCATTATGATCGGCGGTCTTGTGGTGCTGTATTACTTCATGTTCAAGCGCGTCAACGGCATCATGGGAGAAGGCAGCCGTCAAATGAATTTTGGCAAGGCAAAAATTAAAAATGTTGCGGATGAAAAACGCAAGACCACCTTTAACGACGTGGCTGGCGCCGATGAAGAAAAGGAAGAACTTCAGGAAATCGTAGATTTTCTGAAGAATCCCAAAAAATACAATGATCTGGGGGCGCATGTTCCCAAAGGTGTGCTGTTGGTCGGACCTCCCGGTACCGGTAAAACCCTGCTGGCGCGTGCGGTTGCGGGCGAAGCGGATGTGGCGTTTTTCTCGATTTCGGGTTCGGATTTTGTGGAAATGTTCGTGGGCGTGGGCGCGTCGCGTGTGCGTGACCTTTTCGATCAAGCCAAAAAGAACCGCCCCTGCATTATTTTCATTGATGAAATTGACGCGGTAGGTCGTCACAGAGGCGCCGGTCTGGGCGGCGGACACGACGAGCGCGAACAGACGCTCAACCAGATGTTGGTCGAGATGGATGGTTTTGGCGCCAACGAAGGCGTCATTATCATCGCCGCCACCAACCGCCCCGATATTCTGGATCCGGCGCTTACCCGTCCCGGACGTTTCGACCGTCAGGTCATGGTGGGCTATCCGGATATCAAAGGACGAGAGGATATCCTGAAGGTTCATTCCAAGAGCAAGCCGCTTGGTCCCGATGTGGATCTTTCGGTGATTGCCAAGACTACGGCAGGCTTTACCGGCGCGGATCTGGAAAACCTGATGAACGAGGCGGCGCTGCTGGCTGCCAGACGTAATCTCAAGGCCATTACAATGCGCGAAATCGAAGAAGCTACCATTAAAGTGGTGGCAGGTACCGAAAAGAAATCCAAGAAGATTTCCGACAAAGAGAAACGCCTTACTGCTTACCATGAAACAGGTCATGCCATTGTCACCTATTATTGTCCCACCCAGGATCCCGTCCATGAAATTTCGATCATTCCACGCGGTATGGCAGGCGGTTATACTATGAGTCTGCCGCAGGAGGACCGCTCCTATAAGCTTCGGGGCGAGATGAAAGAGGATATTGCGGTGCTGCTGGGCGGACGTGTGGCAGAGGCGCTGATTCTCGATGATATTTCGACCGGTGCGTCCAACGATATTGAGCGTGCCACCAAACTGGCAAGAGAAATGGTTACCAAGTACGGTATGAGTGAGAAGCTTGGTCCCATCAAATACGGTTCCGCCAGTGAAGAGGTATTCTTGGGACGCGACTTTGGTCATACAGTCGATTACTCCAATGAGATTGCCAATGAAATTGACAATGAGGTGCGTGCGCTGGTTTCGGCAGGTTACAAGCAGGCTGCCACGATCCTGTCGCAGCACGTCAATAAGCTGCATCAAGTAGCGCAATACCTTATGGAACATGAAAAAATGCCTGGCGATGCTTTTGCAAAGATGATGCAAGAGTAATACTTCCTGTTCTGATGATTCCATCCCCCGGCGTACACAATTGTGTGTGTCGGGGGATTATTATTGCAGTTTACGGGTGGAAGAAGCAAACAAATTTGGCAGATTCTTGTCAATCTTACACAAAAATTTTTATTTTTTTCAAAAAAATATAACCAATATATCACAAACAAGCTTTATAATATAGACGGAAAAGGGATAGCGAAATGGCACAAATGTTTGACTACTTCTCTCCTCCTCAAAAATAAATAGCAAAGCAAAAATCCCCGTCCGATGTCATTGTCGGCGGGGATTTTTGCTGGTGGTAAAACTGTGGGAATGGTTGAGAATGGCTTACTTCTTCAGAAGAATGTTTTCCTTCTCCAATTCGGGAACGATT
>CAMJHU010000215.1 GCA_946405565.1 uncultured Clostridia bacterium | reverse complement strand
ATGAATATCAAAAAGGACATTGATCAAGATATCCTCTCAAAACCAATGCCCTTTTCCCATGTAAAATATGAATCCTGAAAAATGTCGCTTACAGCCTCAACTCGTCCTCCTTGCGCTGCTTGTATGAGTGGATGGCAAGAGGAACGCCTGCTCCGATTCCTCCGCCGACAACCAATCCGATCAGAATGAAAAGCCACCACTGCGGATTTTTCTTTTCTTCCTTTTCGGGTTGCGGCTGCGTCATCGTTTTTTCGATGACAACGGTGGAAATATCCTCCGTCAGAGAATAGCTTTCTCCAAACTCGTCCTCATAAGTGACCGTAACGCTGCCGGTCTTTTCTCCGAGGTCATTGCCGGCTCGTATGTTGGCCTTTGCCGAAGCACTCTGTCCGGCTTCGATCTCACCGACAAAGGTGGTGCCTCCGGTCACAAGTCCGTCAGCCGAAAAGTCCAGCCGCAGATTGCGGATTTTGCATTTGCCTGTGTTCATAAAGCTCATGTCAACAGCCGAGGTATCGCCCTCCACCATTTTAGCCGGAAGTATGAGTCCGCTGTACGCAAGCCCTGCCTTCTGGCTGACCGTCAACCGCAGTGAGTCGGAGTTTGAGAAGGCGGAATCATACTTATCCTGAAATTCGCTTGAAATCACGACCTCATGCTCGCCGATAGAAGCGGTCTTTGAGGCGGTTAGTTTGATTTTCCATTTGTATTGCGCGCCGGCGGATATGCTGGCCACATACTTCGTCCCCATGCCGACCGGCTTGATGTCGCCGCTGTTTTCCGCAAAGGAGAGCTTTATGTTTCGCACGGCTTTGGTTTTGCAGTAGTTTTTCAGAACCACCGTCAGCGTACACTCGCTGTCGGGAGAAATATATTCGCTGTCAAGCGTGTAGCCGGTGACCATCAACCGCGGAATGGTTGCGTCCATGATCTCCTGCAATTCTTCGGCTCGGACAGGAAGCGCGCAAACCGAGAAGGCGCATAAAAACAGCAGAGAAAACGTCAGGAGAGTACAAATCCTTTTTATCACTTTTTCCACAGTATCACAGCTCCCTTATGTTCTCGACAATGCTGTTTTTCATCTCCGCGCGGATCTTGCCCCAAAGATTTGCCGCGCAGACGACAAGCAGCAGAAGCGTCATTCCCATCGAGGCCCACGGCGCGAAATTCATCGACAGCTCATAGCCGTTATTATATGCCTCGATGTAATAATAAAGGTATCCGGCAACAAACAACGCATATCCTATTCCCGTGCCGATACCGAACATGGAGAGCATCTGCATAATGTAGCACTTCACAATTTCACGTTCGGAAGCGCCTACTGCCCTGAGCGTTCCTATCACCTTTTTGCTCTCCCGTATCTTGGCGCTGAGGGCGTTGTTGATGATACCCGCGCATACGGCAAAGCCGATAATCATGATAGCGGCGAGCGTCAATGTCTCGGTGCGCCGTGACATGATCAGAAATACGCGGTTTTCGTAATTGGAATCGAGCCATCCGTTGTATTTATCGGCGTAGTTCCGCAGCATTTCGGTGATGTCCTTGTCGGTCTGCTCGTCGATCTCTCCGGTCGCGTTGGCATATATTTTGGAATAATGGGTGTTTTCAAACAGCTTGTCCATGCCCTCGTGAGTGGTCAGCAGACAAATCGTGACGTCGGACAATCCACTGGGCTGAATGCCGTTGTCCGTATATTCCACCGCGCAAATATTGACCGTCCGGTCATTTCGGCGCTGTACGGTGAAGGAATAGCGTTCGTTCTCGTATTCCTCTTCCATTTCCGCTATGGCAAGATCCAGCTTGTCGCCCGCCTTGAAGCCGCATTCGGCTTGGGCTATGGTGTATCGGAAGTCGATTTTGCTTCTGCTGTCTGTTTCATAATAGGATTCATAGCCTTCATCAAAGCTTCCGTTTTTTCCGGGCTTCAATATCCAGCGCACCTTTTTCGGGGCGATCAGAATCACGTCCTCGCCGCTGTCAAGTTTGGTCAGATCAATATTCCCGCGTCCGGACTCGGCGTACTTTTGGATTTCAGAGTGGTCAAGAGAGACAATCGGTATGTCGAACAGATAGTTGTCGGCTCCCAATGCTTCGCGGAGCTTGACGTAATAATCATCCTTTTTCCAGATTTCAAAAGCGTTTTGCTTTGCGTGGTTAAATGCGTTCTCCAAGGAATCTGTGTCTCTCAAAAGAAACCTACTGAAGCTGTCGGAGGAAAGGATCAACATATAGTCGCCGATTTCTTGGGTTTTAATGGCGGCGGATATCATTTTTACGCCGAGCGTTTCTGAAATGTACGGACTGGAAGCAATTTCATTCCGTTCACTTTCGGTCAGGCTTATATTGTAATCCTTGCTGTTATAATAGGAGTTTTCAGCAAATTCATCTGTGCCGAATAATTAGTAGTCATACTCCGTATCATAAACCTGATCCATGTCGTAGGAAATACCGGAATACCCGAAGCCGCCCACCACCACTGAAAAAGCGAGTATCACCGCCACGGCAATCCGGCTGCCTTTGTAAAAAGTCGTATTGCGGCGGGCGAGGTGCCGCGCGGGATCGAACTGTCGGCTTGAACGGATATGCTTGTTCTTAATCTTGCGGTTGTTTTCGATATCCCGGATAGCCTGTATCGGAGAAACGCGGGACGCGGATATCAGCGGTATCATCGCCGCCGCCATCACAACCGCCATATTAAGCGCGAGGCACACCGGCAGCGCAATCAGGCTTTGGGTCATGACTGCTTCGCTGTTGATAAAGTGAAGAGCGATTTTTACGGTGATATAGGAAATCAGTATACTGACCGGCGCGCAGATCAAACTGATGATGAGCGCCTCTCTGCCGAAAACGCGTATAATCTGCCGGCGCGTCGCGCCCACTGCCCGCAGCATTCCGATTTGTTTTTTGCGCCCTTTCAGGTCGTTGTTAAAGGAATTGACAATGGCGACGCAGGAGGCGAAAATCAGTCCGATCAGAACAATCAGTAAAGACTCGCCGCCGTACATGATCTCATCGGGTGACGCCAATACATTTCGGTTTGCCGAATTTTCAATATAGTGGAATTGAAATTCATTGCGGTGGCTTTTGGTATCCCTGTCGTAATCGAGCGATTGCAAATACCAGTAAAACGTGACCGGCTCACCTTCGCCGTCAAAATATTCCTCTTCTCTGGGTATGTTCTTGGGAACGAGCGTGACATACGCCGACAGCTTTTCCATTCCTCCCGGCTCGACTTCGCTTCCCTGACAGACGAAAAGTGCCGGAACCTCAGTACAGTATTCGCCCATGGGGAAATAATACCGATGCTCGAGGTTGTTCTTTTTGTTGCCGGCGATGCCGCACAGGGTATATTGCTTGTCTGTTGTTTCCAGATAGCCCTGTCCGTTCTGGACGTCAAAACGGAGTGAGATGGTGTCGCCGATTTTCGCGTCCTTGTAGCCGAGTCTGATTAGGGCGTTGCTTTCCACGGCGATCTCGCCGCTTTTCTGGGGATAACCGCCCTCGATAAAGCGCTGGTTGGAAAGCTCCCTTGCTTTGTCGTCCAGCCATGCCACGCTGGCTCCCAGCCGCTGTTCCCCGTCGGCGGAGTAGGCGTAGCCGATGATATGCGCGAAGCCGCAGCTTTGCAGATACCCCTTTTCTATCGCGTCGTTATAAATTTTCGTGTCCGTGCTGTTGGCACAGACGATCACATCCTGTGCGCCGTAATTTTCAAGATTTTGCTTTTGCACGGTTTCCGACGCGCTGAAAAACAGAAGCGGAATACTGGTGGAAAGCACCATCGCGAAGATGATACCCGTTATCATGACCGCATATTGTCTGCGCCTGTGGCGGAGGTTGCCGAGGGCGAGCGTATTCATATCAACTTTTCTTTTCATTTTGCCGCCGCCTTACTGTCGCTCACGACTTTGCCGTCCTCTATGGTGATGACCCGGTCGGCCTGCTCCGCGACGTGAAGATCATGGGTGACGAGAATCAGTGTTACGCCGATTTCGGTTGCGGCGTATTTCAGCAGCGACAGCACCTCCCGGCCGCTTTTTCCGTCGAGATTACCGGTCGGTTCGTCGGCAAAAAGAACGGACGGCTTGTTGGCAAGGGCGCGCGCAATGGCGATTCGCTGCTGCTGACCGCCTGACAGCGCCGAGGGGAGATGCTCCAGTCTGTCCTCTATGCCGAGCATGGCAATCAGTTTTTCGATGTACTTTTCGTCGGGCGTTTTGCGGTCGAGCATGACCGGCAGCATGATGTTTTCGTAGCCAGTCAGTTCGTTGACAAGGTTGTATGCCTGAAAGACAAAGCCGAAGCGCCTGCGCCGGAGTATGGAAAGCTGGTTGTCGTTATAGCCGGAAAGAGGCTTGTCTTCATAGAATACCGTGCCGCTTGTGGGATTTTCAAGGGAGGAAAGGGTATGCAACAGGGTGGATTTGCCGGAACCGGAGGGGCCGGTGATGGCGGCAAATTCTCCGCGCTCAAAGCGCAGGCTGACATGATCCACTGCTTTTACCGGCGTTTCTCCGCCGAGATATTCTTTGGTAAGGTCTTGACATTCGATGATGGTCATAGATTTGCTCCTTTCAAGTTTTACTGTGATTATAGCTTTACATTCTTTCTTTATCGTGACGGTTATCTAAAGAAAACGTAAGATAACTGAAAGCGAGCTAAATCTACGCC
>CAMJHU010000214.1 GCA_946405565.1 uncultured Clostridia bacterium | reverse complement strand
TCCCCGTCCAGCATGAGCCGCATCTGGTCCATATGGCTCCGCAGGCGGACGGTTTCCTCGTCTACGGCGATTCTGTCGGCGAAGATCGCGATTTCGGTCAGCAGCCGCTGTTCGTCGATAGCGGTATCGCCTTTGAGTTCTTCAATGCGGGTACGCAGCTTCCGGGTGTAATCCGCGAGCGTCTGAGGGGAGAGTGCCTCCACACGCGACACGTCCGCCGCGATGACGTCCATACGCCCCAGTACATCTTCCCGCAGACGGCTTCCTTCGGCGGTGCGCATCGCCACAAAGTCTTCCACTGCTTCTTCGAGAATGGGACGTATATCCTCCCATATCTCATCTTGGTTTTTTTCGGCACGTCTGACCGTAAACAGATCGGTATACCGTGCCACTGAGCTTACCGTGATATCATCCGGCAGACCGAATTTGTCGCTCAGTTCCCGCAGTGCCCGCAGGTATCCAGCGGCGAGCGATTCATTCAGAATGACGTCAGACGCGGTTTCATCGACTTCCAGCACGGTGACATAGACGTCCACCTTGCCGCGCGATACCCGTTCCTTGACAAAATTCCGCATTTTATCCTCCAGAAACGAATAGCCCCGCGTGGTGCGAACCGAAAAGTCGAAGAATTTGTGGTTGACGGACTTGATTTCTACGGTGATATCCCTGCCGTGAACGATTTGCTGTGCGTGACCGTATCCCGTCATGCTTTTTATCATACACGTCGTCCTTTCATGCCGACAAGACGTGTCCAATCGGCGTATACCCAATATCAACATACTTATGTAAATTACATTATAACAGTTTTTGCCCGCGATTGTCAATAGTAATGCAACAGGGAAATCAATTTTATCTTTTTTCCCATACCTGTGGCTTTCAAAAGTGGTATTTTTTGATGAAAAATGCTTGATTCTGAAAGGACGGCATGATAAAATAATGGTAAATACCATTAAAAGGAGCGTAACACCATGAATCAAAATGAGCGTACTCCCTTAGAGCAGCTGAATCTGAATTATGACGTTCTCTTTCACGCCCGCAAGCGATTTGATCAGTTCCGGGAATACATCCGCACCGGCGACGCTGCCTCTCTGCTTCAGTACTGCCGGAAAGGCGGCGTGATCTTTGCGGTGACGGGGTTTCTTTGCGCGCTTCCGTTTCTGCTGCTGTTGCCCATCGGGGTTTACATCCGGCATTACGGAGGCTGTTTTACCTGCGTTCTCTTTTTCGCGGCGATGATGGGGATGGGAATTTACGGCATCCATGGCTCGCGCCACCCCGAATCCTTTTTCCTATACAAGCATCATTATCTCAATACGGTTCAGACCGTGAGCCGCAACACGGGCTACCCCCAGCGTCCCTATGTGCCCGAAGAGTGGGAAATTCCTCTGACGGAATACAGCGAAGCGGCGATGGCACAGCTTCTCAGCGCGGTCAACGCATGGGGCGAGAATAACATTTACTTTATCTGCAACCAGGAGGTGAAAATGCGGCATAGCCGATATACCCGCGGTGCCGTTGTGATGAACTATTGCGAAAAAGGCTTGTTTATCATTCCTATTTATACCCAAGAAGACAATATACCCAAAGCCTATCTGGATACGACCATTGCCGTGCCGCCGGAACAGATCAAATCCATCCGTATGTGGGTCCTGAGCGAACGCCACATCCGGATGAATATCCGGTTCAAGCCCGGCGTGTGGGACATGGGCTGGGTGGCAAAACGCAGCTTGATGATGTTCATTATCAACCAGCATATTGAAGGCGCGGATTTCCACAGAGCCAACGTCGCCAGACTGTATGCCGATTGCAGGAAGAAAAAGTACTAGTACAAAAAAACCGCCGTTTCGCATTGCCCATGCAGTGCGAAGCGGCGGTTTCATGATTCATCTGTTTTCCGATTCTCTCAGCAGTGATTTTTTTATCGTTCCGCGGTCAGTCGAGGATATACACCTTCACCTGACGTCTGCCGAACTGACGGCACTTGCTCTCGGAGCTGTAATAGAGGTCAACCAGCGCGGAACCGCTTCTGAGCGCTCCGCCCGTATCGGCGGCGACGGCATAACCGTAAGTCCAGGAACCGTCGGTGGTGGTGATATACAGTCTGGTGCCGTAGGGGATGATCTTGGGATTGACCGCGACAAGACCCTCTCTGGCGACCTTGCCGGTAGATGTTCTGGCACCGGCGCTGGCGGTATAGGCCGTGCCGGAACCGGTGAGAACCTTCTTATAGCTGATGGTTCTGCCGTTGACGGTGATGGTCTTGCTGCCGGTATCCACGGAAGCCTTGGAGCCGGTATTGCTGCTCTTCTTGGAAGAGGAAGCCTTCTTGGTGCCCTTGAGCACCACTTCATCGACTGCCTTCTTGGTCACCTTTTCGGTCTTCTTGGTATCGACGAGCTTGCCGTTGACGTACTTCTTGACGGTGGTCACTTTTTTGCTGCCGTTGACGCCCGCGACGGACACCTTGGTCTTGCCGCTGGCAAGGGTGCTGTCGTTCTTGGTGACGGTCTTGTACTTGACGGTCTTGGTGACGGTATCGGTCACATACTTGACTCTGTCGATCTTCACGGTCATGTTTTCCTCGGCTTCGCTGTCGAGGCTGACATTGATCACGTCATCTTCATCGGGAAGCGATACGCCTGCGTTTACCAGCGCCTGTTCCACGGTGCCGTCCACGGCGGAAATGGTCTTGGATTCGCCGCCGTCCACGACGGTGAGATCAAAGGTGCGGAAAATCTTGATCGCCTTGACCGTGTCAATGCTGGTGATGGAGTAGGCGTCGTTGTCCGAAAGGGCAAAGCCCGCCTGATGTATGATTTCCACCGGCGTCGCCGAACGGGTGGAAACAACTGTCTTGGTTTTTTCGCCGTCAATCACTTTTACTGCGGAGAGATTGGAAGAGATGAAGATCGAGCTGACCAATGTGGCGCCTGCCAAGAGAAGCGAAGCTCCTTTGCGGCTCCTGATGAAATCTGCTGTCTTGCTCATAATCCTTTCCTCAACTTTCTGTCCCTTATGGAAAATGCTGCGGGACCTCATGTGTTACCGTTCCACCCGACGTCTGCCTGTGAATTCAGAAGGGAAGACGTTTTGTTTTCCGGCCGTTTGACTGCGTCGTTCAAACGTTGTCGCTATTATAATCTCATGAATTCATTCTGTCAAGCCGTGTTCACTGAAAACTTTTGTATAATATGACGAACAAAAAAAACCGAATCGACAAAAACACCAATGAATTCCATCGTTTCATGGTAAAAATGACAACAAACAGCCCGTCCGTATTTTACTGCGTTAAATCGATAAACCGTCTTTTTTAGGCAAAGCGCCGAATTCAATTTGTCATTTTTTTGTAATCATTGTCACCAATTTGTTTTTCTCGAAAAAAGCTGTTATTCTGTGATAAAAAATACGATTCACCTTCTTTTTCAAAACAATATGCTGAGAAACCGTTGCCAATTCCTCCCAAAACCGTTATATATTCCCAATCCGTCTTTTTTCCGGAAAACGTTTCTGAGGGCGTTTTTCGGGAAAAAAGACGGATTTTATCAGGCGGCATGGTTTATAATATATATAGTATAAGGATTTTGCCTGAAAAACACAGAAAAAATTTACATCAAGTCAATTGACAAATGCCGGGAAATAGCGCATGATATAGCAGATGAAGGTGTGACCGGCTCACAGGAATTGTCTATGTGCTGTCAGTGCCTTCGTTTTGTATCAAAAACGGATCAGGTGATGTCATGAGAAATCTGAAAGAGGAATTCAGCCGGGCGGGACAGTCCCTGCTGGACGCGTTCCACGGCGGACGGGCATTGGTGGCGCACAACCATCTCGGCGCCCATTTCTCGCGGGAGGATGGCACTGACGGCGTGCGCTTCACGGTCTATGCTCCCTATGCCGTCCGCATCGCCGTCATCGGCGACTTCAACGCATGGAACGAGAATGCCCATATCCTGCATAAAATCGACAACCTCGGCGTGTTCTCGGTCTTTGTGCCGGGCGCCTGCCGGGGACAGCTCTATAAATACCGCATCTGGCAGGTCGGCGGAAACGTCTGCGACAAATCCGACCCCTATGCCTTCATGGGACAGCGAAGACCCTACAATTCTTCGGTCATCATGGATATCGATGAAAGTGAATTTCACGATGAGGAATGGCTGCGCACCCGTTCCCGCTGCTTTGAGCGCCCGCTCAATATCTATGAGGTGCATCTCGGCGCGTGGTGCCGCAAACAATGGGGCGGCAGCGATCAGAGCTGGTACACCTACGACGAAATCGCCGAGCGTCTCGCCGATTACGCGCTGGAAAACGGTTTTACCCATATCGAGATCATGCCCCTGACCGAGCATCCCTTCGACGGATCATGGGGGTATCACGTCAGCGGTATGTTTGCCGCCACTTCCCGCTACGGTTCGCCGCAGCAGCTCATACGCCTCATCGACGTCTGCCACAGCAAGGGCATCGGTGTGATTCTGGATTTTGTGATGGTGCATTTTGTGCGGGACAGCTTCGGGCTGGGACGGTTCGACGGCACCCCTCTCTATGAATATCCGCTTGACTTCATGGCAAACAGCGAATGGGACAGCTACAATTATGATTTCTACAAGGGCGAAGTGCAGAGTTTTCTGCTGTCGTCGGCGTTTGTGCCCAAGATTTCCGGTGTGAGCGGCATTCCGCAGCTCTGAC
>CAMJHU010000213.1 GCA_946405565.1 uncultured Clostridia bacterium | reverse complement strand
TGCGGGACTGGGGCGTGGATGAGGAATTTGTCTGGCGTGCCGCCGAAGGGAATATGAAAGCCATCCGCTTCCGTGAACGTTATTCGTTCAGCACGGAAGAATGCAGTCCTTTCCGTACCATTCAGCATGATCTCGCCAGCTATGTACTTTGTCTGCCCGAAAAGCTCAAAGAACTCTCCGACGGGCGCGACCTGATTCTGACCGCGCCCTGCCGTGAGATTGTCTATATTGATTATTATGACTTCAGCGCCATTCGGGAAATGCTGAGTTTCTCCGCCCATTATGACTGCTCCATCCAACTGGGCGGCGATACCTACGAGCATCCCTTCACGCCGGACGTATTTATTTTCCACTATGACGATGGCAGTTTAGAGCGTGTCAACGATGAAACCTACATTCTGCTGGGCGATTCGGTTGCGCGGCGGCAGGTGCTTCGCTCTGTGCTGCCGCAGGATATCCGTGTGGATCCGCAGGCGCTGGTCCGTCCGCTGACCACGGATGAAGTCGAGATTATCGGCGATGACAACTACAACCTGCAGGCTGCTGCCTTTACCATTCTGCGCCTGTACAGCAAGCTCAACGGAGACGACGATTACACCCGTCCTCAAAATGCGCTGATGGCGGTGTTTGATGACGTATTTATCTCCTTTGACGCGGTGTATCCTCCCGCGAAGGGGCGCGAGCAGCCCGACCCGCTGCGGCATATCGATGAAGCTGCCCGCATGGTGGCACGCGGCGGCAAGACCGTAAGCTGGCTGCTGGTGCAGGCCATTCAGTCGCTTTGCGGCGATATCAACTACGAAACCAAGGCAAGCTCCAATATCCGCCACACGGTGCTGCGTGAAATCTACGGCGACAGCGCCAACGCGGTATGGTTGAGCTGCGCCACGGCAACGGAGTATCGCAGACGCTACGAAGCCGTCCGCATATTCCATGAGATTCCGGTGGAAAACCAGCGTCTGACCATTCTCGATGCGAAAGTGGAAGTTGCCATGCACGCACTGGTTATGATTTTCCATCAGTTCGGTCAGCGATATGCGCTGGGACAGGTGCGGCGACATCTTTATAAGATGTTGCCAAATATTAAATTCTGCTACGAAATCAACCAGAGCGCATGGCTGCCTGCCCCCGGCGATGACATCGATGTGGACGTGCAGTCCATCGGCATGATCTTCCGGGGTTTCGACAATGCCACGCAGGAGAATATCCTCAAAGGACTTGCCAACGCGATTGGCGACCGGGATCTGGCGGACGGCGGCTGGGGACTGCTCTACTTTGTCAAGTTTGTCAAGTATGCCTATCTCGACCCTTCGGAGATGGTGGAACGGTACTTTATCTCGCGAAGCCGCTTGATTCCTTCGCAGAATGTCCTGAAACAGCTTTATTACAAGGACCTCAATAATGAGTTTATCAAGCATATACGCAAATCGGTCAAGCAGGTGTTGTCGGAATACGGCGACAGCTTCGAGATGATCCGCAACACACCCGTGCGCGGGGGAGACGGCGAAACTGCCAAAGACGGCGTGGAGAATTTTGAAAACGTCCTGAATTTCGCGCGTGAGATTGAGGAAAAGATGAGCGGCGCCACAGCGCCTTCCGCCACGCCTACCGCGCAGTCAGGCATGATTCACATCGGCAGTTCCCGCGGCATGGCAACCACCAAGCCCGATCTCCAACTGCGGCAGGTGGAAAACGGATTCCTGGAAAAGCGGCTGAATTTCGTCCTCGAACCGGTGGACGCGCGTCTTGCCGATCAGTTGGTGGACGCGGCGCACTTTGTGACGAAACTCTTCCGGGTGCCGGAAATCGAATTCCGCGCCAACAACGACCTCGAATGCGAACTGCATTACGGCATTATCCGCAGCAAGAATCAGATCATCTGCCTGCGTTCGCTCGCGTGGACCGTGGCGCAGATGATGTATGAGGCGGGACGCGACCTTCGTGACGTGACGCAGCAGGACGTCTATCGCGCCAACGACATCGTGGAACAGTGCGACCGCAACAATTACAAGAAGAGCGGCGCTTTCCCGACCCTCTGTTCCATGCCCGTGGATGAGGGAATGTATATTCCCGCCTACCAGGAATACATCTTCTTCGCGCAGGAGCTGATGCCGGAGGTCAAGCTGGGCAGTCTGTTCTCGCTCCAGCAGGAACTCGCGGACATTGCGCCGATGATGAAGGTCGTGTACGATATTCTCAAAGCTGAACGGCGCGACGGTCCCGTGCAGCCGGGCAGCGTGCTGGCGGACGCGCTCTGCGCGTGGAGCGCCTATTGCTTCGCGAGCGTAGACGCGTTTGAAGTGGTGTCCGGTCCCCCGGCGTATAATTTCGGACAGATCAAGCGATAATTTTTCTTATCATCCCCGTGGAGCCTCGTTCTTCACGGGGATATCTTTGTTCCTTGCAGGAAGGAGTACTGCCGTTGGTTGCTAATAACGAAAAATCGGCGAATAATATGAAAATTTCTATTGAAATTTTATGACGAATGGAGTAAAATAAATTGTGTATCCATTCGATTGGTGTGGAACATATCCTTTTCATTTTATTACATAAGGAAGTGACGTTTATGTCCGGCAAGAATGAAGTGACGCAGGACAATCGTATCGACAACTGGAGTTATCTGTGGATGGCTTTCTTCATGGTGATCGGTTTTGTGCTGCTGGCTGTGCTGCACCATTTCCTGGGCGATATTGTCGTCAGGGGTGTGGGCGGAGCGGTAATCGTGACGCTGCTGGTGATCATGATCTATTCCAAGTGGAAAAAGACCCTCAACGAGCGCAACACGGTGTACATTATACTGGGTATCTCGATTGTGGTGAGGCTGTGTTATATCCTCACGACGTCCAAGACCTCCTTTTCCAACCCGGAATTTGAAATTTTCCGCTCGGTTCACACCGATCTGGCACTGCCGGAAACCTTTCAGCCGCTGTTCTATGTGGTGGCGGGGTCGCTCTACAACCTTGTGGGAATGCTGCGGCTGACCCAGCCGTATGCCCTTGACGCGGTGCGGCTGGCAAATGAATATCTGGGCATCGTCATGTCGATCGCGGTGTATTACATCCTCTGCGAGCTGGAAGCCAACGATATGGCGGTGTATCTCTGCACGGCAATGACGGCGTTTATGCCGGGACTGATCATTCTGGGCGGTCAGATTACGCCCATCATGACGGCAGTGGCATTGATGACGCTGACGATACTGTTTCTCACACGGTGGAACAATTACACGGACGGATATAATTTCCTGCTCATGAGCATCGCGTTCGGTCTGGCAGTGATGACCGATCTGGTGTCCTTTGTACTGCTGCCCGCGATATTGCTGCTGGTGCTGATCAATCTCGTGAGAACCATCAAACGCAGAAAGGCGCTCAATATCCTGACCACCGTGATTCAGACCATCTGCGGCGTGGCGGCATGGATTGTGCTGAGCTTTGTCTATCCGATGCGCAATTACAGCATGGGCAAGGACACCGGTCTGTTCAATCTGCTCAGTGACTTAGGCAGACGTTCGGGAAGCGTCAATCTCAAGACCCGCTTCCTCTCCTTCTCACTGCCCGAGCTGTTTGACGTATATGTATCGTCGAGCGACCGCAACGCGTGGGCGTATTTCATCAAATCCTCGCTCTTCGGCGACAGCAAGGGCAGCGGCGCCATTCTGGGCGATATGGTGCTGCGCGGCTTTACGGCACTGGGACTGGCGGTAGGCGCTTCCGCCGTGGCAATGGTGGTGTGTGATGTTTTCGCCAAGATAGACGCCAAAAAGAAGGTCAATATCTGGACGTTTCTGGGACTCAACGCGCTGATGATCGGCTATTATGTGCTGGTGAGCATTGCGCGTCCGTCTGCCGCCTCGATGGATTTCCGGGTCATTCCCTTTATTCTGGTACCCGGTTTCGGTATGCTGGCAGTGGGCATCAATGTGATGAATAAGAATAAAAAACTCAATTTTGTCGCGGGCATTCTCTACTACCTGATGGTGGCGATCTGCACGGTCTTCTGTGTGGCGTGTGCCGCATTCGGATTAGTGTTTCTGAAATAAGGAAACCGTTTGTTTTTTCTTGAATTTACAAAAAAATGCACCCTTCGACTGTTCGCGGGGTGCATTTTTACGGAAATAGGCTGTTTTGTTTATCTTTAGTTTATATTTTAGAAATATACTGTAAAAAACTGTGCCGGCACAGCCGACAGCGGAAAGGTGATTGCATTGTCTGAAAAAATCAAAATCATCGCGGATTCCACCTGTGATCTTTCCCCCGATATTCAGAAAAAATACGATATTGAGGTACACCCGTTTGTGGTCAACCTCGGAGAGGACAGCTTTCAGGACGGTGTGAATATCACGACATCGGATATTCTCAAATATTACAAATCCACCGGAAAACTCTCCAAGACCGCCGCGGCACCGCCGAGCGAGTACGAAGAACTCTTCCGCTCATGGGGCGAAAAGGGATACGAGATTCTCTTTTTCACCATCAGCAAAGATTTTTCGTCTGCCGTTGAAAACGCGCGTATCGGTGCGGAAGGGTTGGATTATGTACATATCATCGAATCCGCCAATCTTTCCACCGGCATTCTGCTGGAGGTGCTGACTGCCGCCGATATGATCGCCGAGGGCAGAAGCGCCGCGGACATCGCCGCAGCCATTGAGCATGACGTCGTACCGAAGGTACGCACCAGCTTTGTGATCG
>CAMJHU010000212.1 GCA_946405565.1 uncultured Clostridia bacterium | reverse complement strand
GCATTCCCACCGGGATAGTATACCAGATCATCCAAATAACAGTCAACCACGTTATCTCCCACAGCAATCATTTTCTTCTGCATAGGTCTTTTCCTTTCTCGCTTTTTCGCCCGGCTGCGCCTTCACTGCCGTGGCCGCCGCCGAACAGGCTTCCGTACTTTTTCTCTTTTCACCCTGCACTGCGGAAGGATACAGTTCCACCTTCGCCAGCGGAAACCTCCGTCCGAGTACCGTCACGATATCTCTCACTGCCGCGCCGGTCGGCGAGGTAATCACCCCGATACGCCGGGGGAACGACGGCAGCGGTTTCTTGCGCGAAGGGTCAAAATATCCCTTCTGTTCCAGTTCCCGCCGCATTTTTTCATATTGCTCATACAAGGCGCCCACGCCGTCCGGCTCCATCGCGCTCACGATGATCTGATACTGCCCGGACGGTTCATAGACCGAAATACGTCCTTTCACCAGCACCCGCATACCGTTTTCCGGCATGAACCGCAGCAAATGGTTCGCCCATTTGAACATCGCCGCTGAAATCGCCGCGTTCGCGTCTTTGACCGAAAAGTAATAATGACCGGAACTGTGCCGCTTGAAATTGGAAATCTCCCCTGTCACCGTGATATCGCTGAGCAAAGTGTCACGGTCCATCAGGGATTTGATGTAATGATTGACCTGGCTGACCGAAAGAACTTCCAATGGTGCATCACCCTGTTATTGATTATGATTTTTTATCCGCCAGCGCTGCCAGAATCGCCACACCCGCCGCATTATCACAGGAAAATGCCGACGCCGCAAAGGATGCGTCCGAAAAGCGCTCCCCTATGTACGCCTGCATCATGCCGTTGGACATCACGCCGCCCGCATACAGCAGCGGCAGATTCCCATAGGTATTGTGCAGCGCGTCGGTCATGCCAATGATCGCGTTCATTACGGCGATCAGGCAGAATTTCGCAATTTTTTCCTTGGGCTGACCTTCGTCCCACATTTTTCTGCATTGATTTTCCACGCCGGAAAGCGACACATCCGACCCCCGCATGACGGGTTTGTAGCGGATCGGCTCCTGCCACTCCCGCGCCAGCGATTCCAGATGTCTGCCGCCCGGAAATGGCAAACCCAGCATGACCGCCGTGCGGTCAATCGCCTGTCCCGCCTTGAGATCCAGCGATGAGGCGAGCAGCTGTGTCCGCAGGCGCACGCCGTCACCCTCCGCCAGCACCGCTTCGGTGGTGCCGCCCGATACATGAAACGCGATGAACCGGCTCTCCATCAGATCGAGCCGTCCCGCCGAATAGAGTGCCGCGGCAATGTGTCCCTCCTGATGGGAAAACTCCCGTACCGGGATTCCCGTCACGCTTCCGAGAATATGCGCCGTACCGCTGCCCACCGTGAAACAGGGCATATAAGAACCTTCCGCGCGGCGGGGCTGTGTGGAAACACCGATAGCGGACACACCCGTCAACGCCTGCTCGGTACACGATTGGCGCAGTGCCTCAATCACTTGCGGCAGCTGCCGGGTATGATGAAACACCGCGTCACTCTGCCGTACACCCTTCTCGCCCGATTTGACGGGGAGCAGCATTTTTTCCTGCGTGACCACACCGCTTACGCTGTCATAAATCGCCGCCGACGTGGTATAATTGCTGGTGTCAATTCCCAGATAAAGGCTCATTCGGCTCCGTCTCCATCCTTTGCCGGTTGTTTCGTCACGGGAACAATCTCACCGGATTCGTAGGCTTTCATAAAACCGCCCAGCACGCCGTGAACAAAGCTTGCTTCTTCCTGACCCGAGAATTTTTTGGTCAGTTCAATGGCTTCATTGATGGAAATTCTCGCGTCCAGTCCCTTGACATACAGTATCTCATAAATTGCCAGACGCAATGCCGCCAGCACCACGCGCGACAGCCGGCGGAAGTTTCTCCCGCGACTGAAGCGGGCAATATATCCGTCCAGTTCTTCCCGACGGTCATACACTTCCTCCGCTGCATGACGCGCATATGTACTCACTTCCAAATCCCGCGCGGCACCGGCGAGCTGAATGATACTCTCCACGCTCATATCGCTGAAGGACATTTCAAAAATGATTTCAAATGCCTGCTGTCTTGCTTCCCGTCTTGATATACGTCCTGACATCGTCACAAATCCTTCCCGGGCGCCTGCGCCCCTGCTGTTTCACAGCTTTTCGATGGTAACGATACCATTATACCACATTGTCTCCCCTATTAACAACTGTTTTATGAGGAATTTAGAAAAATTTCTCGCAAAATATTTTGGGATTCCCTTGTCTTTTTCATTTTTTTTGCAGCAGGAGAAGTTTTGCTTGACAATCATTTGGGAATTTTTTATAATAACTGTATTATCGTGTTGTCAATCGGAACAAAAAGGAGATGTATTTTATGATAACCGCCTGTGTTGCTATCATCATTATGGTTTTCATTTCATCGTTTATGTGCATTCGCCGCGGTCACAGCAAGCTGGGATACAGCATTCTGCCCGTCGCGATGGTGCCGTTTGGTCATCTGATCGGCGGACGGCTGCTTCTGTTGCTGCGAGCCAAATCCATTGTACCCGAGATGGCTGCCATGTCCATCGTCACCGCCGTGGATGTGGCTGCACTTGTAGCGGGTTCCGCGATTATCATCGCCTTCTCTCAGTCCTTCTTTCACCGCACCAAGACCCGCGGCATTTACTGCACCGCTATGATTGCCTTTACCGCTATTCTTACTTTGGTGCTGCTGCTCAATTATTACGGAGAGATTCTCTGATTCCCGTTCCCCCAAAAAACAGCCGATATCGTTTCACCCACCTGTAAAACGATATCGGCTGTTTTGTTTATCAGTGATAATGATTTATCGCAGTTTCGCTCCGGGATGAATGCTCTCATCCACCATGATGACTTTCACGCTCTCATTGCCCTCGGCATCGGTACCGTTGTCCGCCGACAGAATCATGCCGTTGCTCTCCACACCACACAGCTTGACCGGCTTGAGATTGGCAACGAACACAATGCTCTTGCCTACCAGCTCGTCAGGCTGATACCACTTGGCAATCCCGCTGACAATCGTACGGGGCTGACCGCTTCCGTCATCCAGCGTGAATTTGAGCAGCTTTTTGGAACGCTTGACCGCTTCGCACGCCAGCACTTTGCCCACGCGCAGATCCGCCTTGAAGAAATCATCAATTTCGATCTCCTCGGCAATGGGCGCGGGCACAAATGCCGGTGCCTTTGCCGCTTCGACAGCGGACACATTGGGTTCCTGCGCTTTTTTCTCGTTTTCCGATGTCAGCGCGTCAAGTGCGGCAATTTCCTTCTCAATGTCAATGCGCGGGAACAGCGGCGCGCCCTTTGTCACAGTCACCGTTTCAGGCAGCACGCCAAAAGTGGCAGCCGAATCCCACGCGATCTGCTCAGGCGTCAGATTCAGCAGCGCCTGCACCTTGGGCATGGTAGTGGGCATGAACGGCGCCAGCAGAATACTGATCACGCGGATGGATTCCAGCAGATTGTACATGACAGTGGACAGTCTGCCCTTGTTAGCTTCATCTTTCGCCAGAACCCACGGAGCTGTGACGTCGATATACTTATTTGCGGCGGCAACCACTTTGAAGATTTCGGTCAGTGCCACCGAAAATTGCAGATTGTCGAGATATTTCTCCACCAGTGCCGGAAGCGCGCGCACCTGATTGACCAATTCGTCATCCTGCTCGGGAACCGGTACGAATTCACGGGTCATGGTGTCGCCGAAATATTTCTGCACCATCGCCACGCTTCTCGAAACGAGGTTACCCAGGTCATTGGCGAGGTCAGAGTTGATGCGCTTGATCATGTTCTCATTGCTGAAATCACAGTCGCCCCCAAAAGGCATTTCACGGAGAATATGATATCGTACCGCGTCCACGCCGTAACGTTCTCCGAGAACGAAGGGATCCACGACATTGCCGGTGGATTTGCCCATCTTTTTGCCGCCAAAGTTAATCCAGCCGTGACCGTACACCTTTTTGGGCAGCGGTAAATCGAGCGCCATCAGAATGGCAGGCCAGATCAGCGAGTGGAAACGCACAATCTCTTTCGCCATCACATGAACGTCCGCCGGCCAGTATTTGTCAAAATCGTTGTACTTGTCGTTAAGATATCCCAGCGCGGTGATGTAGTTGGACAGTGCGTCCACCCATACATACACCACGTGACCTTCGTCAAAGTCTACCGGCACGCCCCATTGGAAGCTGGTACGCGATACGCAGAGGTCGTCCAGACCGGGACGGATAAAGTTATTGACCATTTCGTTGACGCGGGTCTGGGGCTGAAGGAAATCGGTCTCGGTCAGGAGCTTTTCCAGACGGTCGGAAAAATCCGAGATACGGAAGAAGTAGGCTTCCTCCGAAGCGTCGGTGACGTCGCGTCCGCAGTCGGGACATTTGCCGTCCTTGAGCTGCGTTTCCGTCCAGAAGCTCTCGCAGGGCTTGCAGTACTTGCCCTTGTATTCGCCCTTATAGATATAGCCGCGCTTGTGGAGTTCCTTGAAAATTTTCTGCACCGACGCGATGTGATAATCGTCGGTGGTGCGGATAAACCGGTCATAGGAAATCCCCATGAACTCCCACAGCTTTTTGAAATTGGCGACAATACCGTCCACGTATGCCTGTGGAGTCAGTCCCGCTTCCTTGGCTTTGTCCTCGATTTTCTGACCGTGTTCGTCGGTACCGGTCA
>CAMJHU010000211.1 GCA_946405565.1 uncultured Clostridia bacterium | reverse complement strand
TGAGAACAAAGAGGAATTTGATTCCTATGCGGAGAAACTTGCAAAAATTCCGTTAAACTTAGCAGGTGAACTCTGCGAAATTCGCGTTATCATGCTCCCGGATCAATGCGGTATCTTGGCTAAAGCACATCACATTGTAAGCGACGCATGGACTTTGACTCTGATTGCCAACCAGTTCTACTCTCTTGTCAACGGTGAGGAACCAAAGGTATATTCATATGTGGAGTATATCGGATCAGAAGATGAATACCTGCAAAGCAAGCGCTATCAGAAAGACCGCGAATTCCATTTGCAGCAGTTTCAAAAATGTGACGAAATACTGTATCTTTCCGACAAAGAATCACATAGCTATGAATCCAGGAGAGCGACCTTTGTCGTTGATAAAGAAACGACTGCGACGGTACTTTCTTACGCGAAGGAGAGAAAGCTGTCCCCGTTTGTTCTGTTTTCCTGTGCGTTAGCGGTTTATTTCAACAGAACCAAGCAGAACGCGGAAAAATTCTTTATCGGGACGGCGGTGCTCAACCGGACCAATGTCAGAGAAAAGCACGCCATGGGAATGTTTATCAATACCGTTCCCATGCTGATGGAGCTTGACAACAGCGCGTCCTTTGCGGAGAACCTCGCTTCGGTGAAATCCACAGCCTACTCCGCGCTTATGCATCAGAAATTCAATTATGGCGATGTGCGTGCGGAGTTGCGAAGAGAATTCGGCTTCAGTGAAAAGCTCTATGATGTGATGATCAGCTACCAGAACGCCTCTCTGACCGGGAATGGAGGAACAACCACATGGTATCATTCCGGCTGTCAGACCGAAAGCCTGCAAATGCATATAGACGACCGCGACAATGAGGGCATATTCCGCATCCATTACGACTATCAGACAAAAGTATTTACGGAAGGCGAAATTGAGCGGCTTCACATGCACATCATGAATCTACTGCTCAGTGGGATTGCCGATGATACACAACTCATACATAATCTTCCCATGCTGACGGAGGAAGAAAGAAAAACCGTTCTCTATGATTTCAACAATACCTACGCAGCATATCCCAAGGATCGGTTCATTCATCAGATCATCGAGGATAACGCGGCACATAATCCGGAGAAAACGGCTGTTGCAGCTTTTGATAGAACACTGACTTATGCACAGCTCAATGAAGAATCCATCCGCATTGCCCACGCCCTTTTGAAGAAGGGCATCGGAAAAGGCTGTTTTGTCGCGGTGCTTCTTCCGAGAAATTCACACCTGATTCCTGCTATTCTCGGTATTCTCAAAACGGGAGCGGCATTCCTTTCGCTCGATCCGTCTTATCCACAGGAGAGAATTGACTATCTGACTTGTGAATGCAAAGCGGCAATCCGGATAGATGAAACAACGATTGCTGAGCTTCTTAACGAATCAAACGATGATAATCCTGACGTTAAGATTGAACCGGACGATTTCTTCTGTGCGCTTCATACTTCCGGCAGCACCGGAAAGCCAAAGCTGACCGTACTGCGTCAGCGAAACCTGCTGAATTTCCTTTACGCAAACGCTTTATTTTGGCGTGATGTAGAGACGGTTATTTCTGTTTCAATTGTCACATTTGATGTATTCATGCAAGACTCGCTTCTTTCGCTGGCATACGGGAAAAAGGTAGTGTTGGCAAGCAACGACCAGATATTCAACCAGCATGAATTTGAAAAGCTGTTTGAATCCGAAAATCATGTGATGTTCCTTTCAACTCCCACTAAACTGATCGCCTATATCAAGCAGAGCAAAACGAGAGCTTTTATGAAGAAAATCAGTTCGCTCATAGTTGGCGGAGAAGTATTTACTGATGAGCTATACGATCTTTTAGTATAACGTTCGCAAATTAACTGGACTTTTTTAACGATAGTGTGTCCACGATGATTTCTTTCGATATGTCAATATCGTCAAGGTTGTACTTCCAGTGGAATACAACAGGTTCTGCATTGACTTCTTGGAAGTATAAGTATATTCGGTCAGTCAGTTCTGCTTTAGACTTGACTCGGATTCCACGCAGCATTTGCTTGGTCATCTTGCTGAAGAATCCTTCGACCATGTTCAACCATGAACCATGCTTTGGCGTAAATACGAATTCAAACCGCTCAGGAACCGTGACAAGGTATTTCCTTGTTTCCTCGGAAGAATGGACTTTGAGATTATCAAGCACCAAGCGAATCTTGTCGCCCTTGGGATATTTGTTGTCAAGTATCTTCAAAAATTCGATATAGTCCTTGCTGTTATGAGTTTCGCTGACCAAAGGTATGGCCTCCCCAGTCTGCAAATCGATTCCCGCGAGGAGCGACAGGGTTCCGAGCCGCCTGTACTCATAATCTCTGCTGATTGTGGTGTGTTTTTCATCAGGGAGCAGATCCTCTGATGTAGTGGCAATCGCCTGTATACCTGGCTTTTCGTCATAGGAAAGAACGTGGACGACCTCTTTATCTTCCTCCCAGGGCAGGAGTTGCCCGTTCTCATCAAACTGCATGGACAATTGTTTGTACACCAGTAGCACATTATGCATTTTGCTGTCGAAGTCGGGGTCACGGTTTTCGCAGTAATATTTGATCCGAAATGGCTTGATTTCAGCCTCATCAAGAATTGTATGTACAGTGCTTTTGTGAATCGTAGAGAGTCTCATGTAGCCAGCTTCTTCCGCATTCTTGTTAATATGAGAAGTCAACTTTGCGTACGTCCAGGTTTCAGCAGAGTATCCAAGATCCTTCGGCTTCTGACAGGCAATGTTGATGATCCATGCTTTCTCATCATCTGTGATCTCAGCATTACGACCGCGGCCGGGAGCATCAAACAGAGCGTTCTCTATACCGCCCTCCGCATATTTCTTAAGACAAAGCATAACGCTTTTACGATTGATACCGATCTTATCGGCTATATCATTGATAGAACAGCCATCAGCTTTCAATAACAGAATTCGGGCTCTATTGACTGTTTGAGCCTGTATTGTTCGAGCACGGGTCTGAGTTTCCAGATACTCTCGCTCGTCTACTGTAAGGTTGATTACACTTGCTTTTCGTCCCATAGTACAATACCTCCATCTATTGATAAATCTATTGTACCATGAAAAGAATATAAAGTCCAGTTATTTAAAAAATATTATATTAGTCGAATGCAATTTCGGCGGTAACGTGAGAAATGGGGAAGCACAAATCGTCTTCAATGTTTACGGTCCTGCGGAAACAACGATAGGTGTTTCATACAGCTCCGGGGTACTTTGTACCCCCCCACGCGTGATATAAATACACATATCACTATATTCAATGCTTACGGTCCCGCCGAAACTACGTTGTGGGTCACGAAGGACTGTTAAATATACAATGATTAAGACAAAAGTGAAACATGACAAATAATTCAAATGTAGGAGTTGTTTGTCATCAAATGATATTTTTTCTCAGATGAGCAACTGGGATAAAGAGGTGATTTATTATGAGACTGACAAAACCACAACAATTGATCTATGAAATGGATAAATTTGTCGGAGGAAGTATTTCCGTGATATGCGGCAGCTTTTTAATGCCGACGGTCTGTGATGTTGTCACATTAAAAAATGCAGTCAACGAGCTATTCCGCCGGAACGATGCGTTGAGAATCAGAATTGTGGATTCAGGTGCTGCTGTTTCACAGTATATTGATGATTTCACTCAAAAAGACGTCGAAGTTCTATATTTCGATGATAAACAGGCATTGGATGCGTATTGCGGTGAATATGCAAAACTACCGATCGATCTGCACGGTGTTTTATGTGAACTGAAAATTATCTATCTGCCTGAGCAATCCGGAGCAATATTGAAACTGCATCACATTATCAGCGACGCATGGACTGTCGCCATGATTGCAAATCAGTTTTATTCATTCGTAAACGGAAAAGATACAAATTCGTACTCCTACGCAGAATATATTACGGCTGAGGATGACTATCTGCAAAGCAAGCGTTATCAGAAAGATCGTGATTTCCATTTACAGCAGTTCGGCAAATGTGAAGAGATTTTGTACCTTTCCGAGGAAGAGAAGCGCAGTTACGAATCTGTCAGGAAGACATTCGTAGTAAACCAGGCGGTTACCGAAACCATTCTACAATACGCCAAAAGGGTGAAATTATCACCTTTCGTGCTGTTTACAGCTGCACTCGCTGTGTATTTTAACAGAATTAAAATGAATGCCGAAAAATTCTTTATCGGGACGGCAGTGCTCAATCGTTCAGGCGTAAGAGAGAAGAACATCATGGGTATGTTTATCAACACTGTTCCCATGCTGATGGAGCTTGACAACTGCGCGTCCTTCGCGGAAAACCTTGCGTCTGTGAAAGCGTCCGCATATTCCGCGCTTATGCATCAGAAATTCAATTACAGTGATGTTCTTACCGAGCTACGAAAGAAATTTGGGTTTAAAGGAAAGCTGTATGATTATTCCATAAGCTATCAGAACGCATCACTGACGGATGCAAGCTGTTCGACTACATGGTATCATTCCGGCTGTCAGACTGAAAGTTTGCAGATGCATATTGATGACCGCGACAATGAGGGCATATTCCGCATTCACTACGACTATCAGACAGAAGTGTTTACGGAAAGTGAAATTGAGCGGCTTCACACGCATATCATCAATCTGCTGCTCAGTGGAATTGCTGATGATACACAACTCATACATAATCTTCCCATGCTGACGGAGGAAGAAAGAAAAA
>CAMJHU010000210.1 GCA_946405565.1 uncultured Clostridia bacterium | reverse complement strand
CAGGTGGACGAGCGCGACGGACGGCTGATCTGCCGCACCCGCGACAATATCAACGTCTGGTGCGAGGGCGACGCTTCGCTGGTCGGCAGCTTTGCCGAATGCGAAATCACGTCGGCACGCAATTGGGTGCTCGGCGGTAAGCTAGTGATTAGTAATTAGTGGTTAGTAATTAGTGGTTAGTGGTTTGATTACGCAGGGTATGTTTCCTGCGTTTATATATATTTTAATTTATTCGGTAAAGGAGATTTTTACTCATGCAACAAGACAAAAAGCCCATGGAAAAAAAGGCAAAGGTCATTGTCGTTATCTCGACCATTGCCTTGATTCTCATCGCGATTTACATCGCCATTTATGCGCTGGTCCGCACCAAAGTGGTGGAAATCAATGAGTGGTTCCTGCCCAAGAATGCTGTCACCGGCGTGAGCCTTTCCAACTATCAGGGCAAGGTGGATATGGAGCAGCTCAAGGCGCAGAATATCCAGTTCGCCCTCATCAAGGCGACCGAAGGCACCACCATTCAGGACAAGCGCTTTCAAGCCAACTGGGAAAACGCCGCCGCCGCGGAACTGCCCGCCAGCGCTTACCACTTCTTCTCCTTCTCCAGCGAAGGTGCGACACAGGCACAGAACTTCATCGACACGGTCGGCAGCCTCGACGGCAGAATGATTCCCGCCGTGGATATCCAGTACACCAAAAAGTACAGCCGCTTCCACAACGCGCCCAACAAGAAAAAGGTGCTGCGCGAGTTCACTACTTACCTCAACATCATCGAAAATTACTACGGCGTGAAGCCCATCATCTATACCGACAAGGAATTCTATGACGATTACCTCGACGGCGTGATCGACGGTTATGACCTCTGGGTCAGCAACTCCTTCCATCCCGCTTCGTGGGACGGCTGGAAGGATTGGACCATCTGGCACTACTGTCAGACCGATGAACTCAAGGGTTTCAAGGGCGATTACATCAACCTCAACGTGCTGGCGGACGATACCAAGCTCGCCGATCTGATGTATGTCGCGCCCCAGAAGCCGGTTTCCGACACCGATATTCTCGCGGACGGCTAACAGCGCCTGCTTTGCATTCGCAAAGCAAGGCTAAATGAATAGTGAATGGTGAATAATGAATAGTGAAAAATGCAATGAAAGGAGATGAAAACGTCATGACGATTATGGAAAAAGCGCGGGAGCTGGGCAAGCTGGTGCAGGAATCCGAGGAATACAAGGCACTGGCTCAGGCTCGTACCGAGAGCGACAACGATGAGGAATTGCAGGAGAAAATCCAGCATTTCAACCTCATCCGCATGAAGATCGACATTGAATCCGGCAAGCCGGAACCCAATGAGGAAAAACTCAATTCCCTCAACGAGGAACTCATGACGATTTACACCGACGTCATGGGCAGCGACAAGATGGTTGCCTTCAACATGGCAAAGGAGCGCATGGATTCCCTCATGCGGGACGTGACCTCTCTGCTGACCGCCGCGGTCAACGGCGAGGATCCCGAAACCTTTGATCCCTCCGCCTGCACGGGAAGCTGTGCCACCTGCGGCGGCTGCGGTTAAGGGACGGTTTTCTCATCCCCCCAATAAATCCAAAAATCCTTATGACGCTGCTCCTCAGCAGACGTCATAAGGATTTTTCTTTTGCCTATTACGAATTTCGCGTTCCGAATTCCGCATTAAAATTTATGCCTTATGCCATTTCACGCCCTGCGGGGTGTCTTCGAGAATGATGCCCTGCGCTTTGAGCTGGTCGCGGATACGATCGGCTTCGGCGAAGTTTCTGGCTTTGCGGGCTGCCTGACGCTGGGCGATAAGGTCCTCAATCTCGCTGTCGAGGGAATCGGTCTTGTGATTGTAGAGCAGTCCCAGCACGTCGGCAAGCTCGTGATAGAGATCCAGCGCGAACTGTGCCAGCTCCTTGGAATGGGTCGAGGACGCGCCGAGATGGGTGTTGATGTCGCGCGCGAGGTCAAACAGCGCGGACACCGCTCCGGCGGTGTTGAAGTCTTCCTCCATGCTGTCGATGAAGTGCTGCTTGTGGGCGAGAAGCTGTTCTTTGAGGGCGTCCTCTCCGTCCTGCCAGCCTTCGGGCGCTTTGGAGAGGTAGAATTCGCCGTTTTCCAGCGCGGTATACAGACGGGTGAGCGCCGCTTTGTTCTGTTCGATGATGTCCACCGAATAATTGATAGGGCTGCGGTACTGACTGGACAGCATGAAGAGGCGGATGGGTTCATAGCCGTAGGCTTCGCCCACGTCGCGGACAGTGAAGAAATTGCCGAGCGATTTGCTCATCTTCTGGTTGTCCACATTGATAAAGCCGTTGTGCATCCAGTAGCGGGAGAAGGGCTTGCCGGTGCAGCATTCGGACTGGGCGATTTCGTTTTCGTGGTGGGGGAAAATCAAATCCTGCCCGCCGCAGTGGATGTCAATGGTCTCGCCCAGCAGCGCGAGATTCATCGCGGAGCATTCGATGTGCCAGCCGGGACGTCCCTTGCCCCACGGGGATTCCCAATAGGGTTCTCCCTCCTTGGCAGCCTTCCAGAGCGCGAAGTCCGCGCGGTCGCGCTTGATGTCACCCGCGTCCACGCGTTCGCTCGCGCCGGCGACGAGTTCATCGAGCGGCAGATGGGAGAGCTTGCCGTATTCCGGGAAGGTCTTGGTGCTGAAATAGACGTCGCCGCCCGCCTGATAGGCGTGACCTTTTTCAATCAGCGTCGCCACAATGTCGATGATTTTGTCGATGTTTTCGGTTGCCTTGGGGTGAATGGTCGCGGGCTTCACGCCCATCGCCTTGACGTCCTTCCAGTATTCCTCAATGTAGCGCTCCGAGATGACCTTGTAGTCCACGCCTTCTTCCGTCGCTTTGCGGATAATCTTGTCGTCCACGTCCGTGAAATTCTGCACAAACGTCACCTTGTAGCCTCTCCACTCAAAATAGCGGCGCAGGGTATCAAAGGTGATGATAGGGCGGGCGTTGCCGATATGAATCAGGTTGTAGACCGTCGGTCCGCAGGCGTACATCTTGATTTCGCCCTCGGTCATCGGCACAAATTCTTCCAGTTTTCTGCTCAATGTATTAAAAATTCTCATAAAAAAGTTTCCTCCCAAAAAACATAGATTCAAGCGCGAAGCGCTTCCAACATTATTCACTATTCATTCTTCACTATTCACTATTCATTTAGCGGCGCGAACGCGCCGCGCACTAGATTCCTCCTCCGTCGGTGTTTTCCATGCCGCCCATGTCGAGGCGTTTCTGGAGACAGCGGATCTGGGCTTGCAGCATGGTGATATCCTCTTCGACGGGGTCGGTGTAGTGAATCTGGTCGAGTTCGCCGTGCGGCACCTGTCCCGCCACGCGCACCACTCTCGCCGGAACGCCCACGGCTGTCGCGTCGGCGGGAATCTCCTGCAAAACCACCGCGCCTGCCGCGATTCTCGCGTTGTCCCCCACCGTAAAGGGACCCAGCACCTTCGCGCCGGAACCGATGAGGACGTTGCTGCCGATGGTGGGGTGGCGCTTGCCGGTGTCCTTGCCGGTGCCGCCGAGGGTCACGCCCTGATAAATGGTGCAGCCGTCGCCGACTTCGGCAGTCTCGCCGATCACCACGCCCATACCGTGGTCGATGAGTACGCCGCGCCCGATTTTGGCGGCAGGGTGAATCTCGATGCCGGTGCGGCGCTTGGCGCGTTCGCTGATCCAGCGGGCGAGGAATTTCAGGTTGTGCCGAAAGCACCAATTGGCACGCCTATGAGACATGAGCGCCTTATAGCCCGGATAGAGCAGCCGCACCTCGACGGCGCTGCGGGCGGCAGGGTCGCGCTCCATAATCGCCTGAATCAAATCCTTGCGATAGCTTGACACATCCATCAGCTCCTTGTCAGTTGTGTCCAATTCATCCGTTCATCAGTGTTTCAAACAAGCGCAATGCAGCCGCCATCGCTGCCACCAGACTGCCCTGCTCCAGCGACGCGGGGTAGGTTTTGAGCAGCTCGCGCTTGTCGTCGTTCTCCAGCAGATCGATGCTGTGGAGATAATTGTCATGGATGCCGTTCTTTTCGCAGATCAGCCCGATCAGCGCCGTGCGCAGTTCGTTCATGAGTTCGGCGGCATAGATCACCGAACCGCCCGCCGCAGCGTGCTTGGCGAGGTTGATTTTCTCATAGACCGCCTCCCACGTGAGTGACGCGGACGAAGCGGGTGCGTCGTCCAAAACCGCCGCTATGGGAAGAACATCGGGAACCGTGTCGGCGACATCGGTCACATCCGGCGCGTCCCTGACAGGGTCTTCCTCCACCTTTCCTTCGGGCAGATAGAAATCCTCCGCGGCACCGTGTTTGTCGAAGTAGGGCAGCCACCAGTCGAAAGAAGGCAGGCTGTCGGCGGTGCAGATGAATACCTCTAGGAAAAGTCCGCTCTCAAAGCGGTATCGGACCGTGGTGCGTCCGTCGACGGATTCCTTATCATGGGTCTGGGGACTGAGGAATTCGCTGATCAGAAAGTGCAGATCGGCGTAAATCTTTTCGAGATCCTCCGCCCTGCCCGCCGTAACGATATGAATATCGCCGGGCGGACAATGCTGTTCCCCCGCCAGTACGAAGGTGGTGACTTCCTCAATTTTGCGCACCATAAGATTGAGCTTTTTGAGAAGTTCGCCGCGTGCCTGTATCAAAGCGTTGTTTTCCAAAATGATCACGTCCTTTCAAAAATCGGTTGTCAGAGAAAGC
>CAMJHU010000209.1 GCA_946405565.1 uncultured Clostridia bacterium | reverse complement strand
GCAGTCTCGCCCACTTCCCGGATTGCACGCAACGCGCTTTGTCTGATATCCTCTCCGCACAGATCGGCATTTTTGACACCCGCGTAACGCAGCACTTCCCTTACATCCACATCGCCGATAAAACTGTCACATTGTCTGTCAGTCATGTCGCAGTCCCGCCCGATCGGCACCTACAATATAGGACAGGTTCGACATAATCGCGGCTGCGACATCCGGCTTGTTCATGGTGTAAAGATGGATTCCCTTTACGCCGTTGGCAATCAGGTCGATAATCTGCTCGGTGGCATACGCGATGCCCGCCTGCTTCATGGCTTCCGGGTCATCGCCGAAGCGATCGGCTATGCGGCGGAACCGCGTGGGCAGCGTGGCGCCCGACAGTTCGCAGCTGCGGCGAATCTGAGCGGAATTGGTCATGGGCATGATGCCCGCGATGATGGGAACGTCTATCCCTTTTTTCAGCGCACGGAACATAAAACTGTAAAAGGCGGTGTTGTCAAAGAACATCTGTGTGGTGAGAAAATCCACACCGCATTCCACCTTGGCTTTCAGGTGATTCAAATCCTGCTCCATACTCTCGCACTCCACATGACCTTCGGGATAACAGGCATCGCCGATACAGAAATCCCCCTGCGCCCGAATCTCGGTGATGAGTTCCCCGGCGTAGGTGTAATCCCGCGGCTTGTCCCGCAGTTCGGCAGGGATATCACCGCGAAGTGCCAGTACGTTTTGGATGCCGTAATCCTTGAGTCTGGCAATGGCTTGTTTCACTTCCTCGCGGGAAGACGAGGCGCAGGTAAGATGTGCCAGCGCTGTGCCGCCCAACTGGTTGATATAGCGGGCAATTTCCACGGTCTGCTGTGAAGTACCGCCGCCGGCTCCGTAAGTGACGCTCACAAAATCAGATCCCAGATCGCAGATGGATTTGGCAACCGCCTTGGTCTTGTCGATGTTCATATAGCTCTTCGGCGGGAAAATTTCGCAGGAAAAGCTCGCGCCGACGGTATGTATAATGTCTATAATTTTCATAATAAGCAACTCCCTAGTGAATCTTGCGTATCTCCTGCATCAGACGTCCGATGGGCAGTCCCATGACGTTATAATAATCCCCGATAATGCCGCTGATAAACACGGCTCCGCCACCCTGAATGGCATAGCCGCCCGCTTTGTCACTGTATTCGCCTGTGGCGATGTAATCGCGTATCTGCTGATGGCTGAGCGGATAAAAATGTACCTCCGTGCTTTCCACAAACCGGCTGACCGTCAGATCGGTATTGACAATCGACACGCCGGTATACACCGTGTGGGTGCGGTCAGACAGCGCCATGAGCATCCGGTAGGCATCCAGATCGTTTTTCGGCTTTCCAAAGGTCTGACCGTCGAGACTGACAATGGTATCCGCGCCGATGACCACACAGCCGCGGCATCGCTCCAACTGTGCCACCGCCAGCGCTTTGCGTTCACTGAGCATCAGCGCCGCCACGGCAGGATCGGTTCCCTCCGGAACGCTCTCATCCGCGTCACTGGTCACAACGTCGAATTTCAGCCCGGTCATTTCCAGCAGTTCTCTGCGGCGGGGAGAACCCGACGCGAGTATGATTTTCATAAGATGCAATCCCCCCTGTTTTTTCCCCGGATTTACAAAACAAAATCCTCCGGTCGGAAATGACCGGGTGAGGGCGGTTCTTTCGGTTCCCGCAATGTCGGTTCATAACGGAAAGCGCTGCACCCGCCGTTTTGTGACGGTTTTTTGTGCTTCTCACAGGAATTCGGTTCTCCGTTTTCTCCCTGACTCCCGCCATACAGACAATATTGACAGGAAGGAGAAATGCGCTTGCCAAAGTATCTGGAAAGGTTCATTGTCTCTTTTTCCCTTCATTACATAAATCATCCGGCAGACACAGCACGCTCATCAGGCACATTACCAGAAACAGCGCGCCGAATGTCCCCGACACATCCGAGAATTGTGCGGACAGTCCCTCCGACACAGCGGCAGCCGCCGGTACACAATACTGCGCAAAAAACGGCAGCCGCAGTCCTGCTTCTGTCAGAGCGGCGCAAATGCACCCCTGTACCAGCCGCACCGCCAAATAGAATCCTTTACGCGGCGCAATGGTTTCGCAGATGGCAAAATTCTGAAAATGCACCGACAGCCCGCCGAATCCCACCACAAACGCGGTGAAGGGCAATCCCCACCGCACGGAGAGAACACTTCCGCCCGTCACCTCCGTGAGGCAGGACAGCAACAGTGTGACGTCCGGATAATTCCTGCCTACATATCGGGACAACAGACGGTGCAGCCACGCGCCCTCTATCGGTACCATCGCATTGAACACCTGAAACAGCACAATATATCCGCACATTGCCAGTACCGCCGATGAAGCGGACGAAACCGCTTCCACAAATGCCCCGGAACGGGACGGCGTTACGGAAGACGCATGGGAGAGATGCTCTCCACGCGGTTCCTCCGTTCTTTGCCCCCGTCTTTTTTCCATACCGTTCAGCAGATGACCCGCGATTCCTATTATTATACAGGAAAAAGCCTGCGCTGTCAATATCAAAAGCCCCGTCATTTTATTATGATAAAGCTGTGCGCCTATCAGTCCGACCGTAAATCCCGGACCGCTGCAAAACGCGATTGTCATCAGCCACTCGCCTTGCCGACGGGAAATGCGACCCTGTCGCACCAGCGTTTCGGCTCCCGCAGCGCCCGCTGGATATCCACCCACCAGCGCGGTCAGCAGCACCGCGCCGCATACACCCGGCAATCCCAGCAGCTTGCGGGTGGGGCGTTCCAGCATTTGACCCGCTTCTTCCGCGCCTCCGCTCCTGACAAAATACTGGGCAAGGAACATCATCGGAAACAACGCGGGCAGCACGCTTTGCCCGCACAGATGCAGTCCCTGCCGCACCGCCGCCGCCGTTGTTTCGGTATGCAGCAGCACTACGGCGAATCCCACGGCGCACAGCGCCGCCGACGCCCGACGCTTGAAAAGAGCTTTTCGCATTTTATACCGTCACTCCGTTCCCGTGCGAATCTTCTCCATAATTTATACGTTTGTCGGCAGGAATTATGAATCGAAGCTGCGCATATGATGATACCGATATCCGACAGGAGCGTGATTCTTACATGAAGTCCAGAAATCCCGGACGTCACGAAAGCGATGCCGACCGTCTTTTACGTCATATGCTCAATTGCAGCCCTGATTTTTCACGCGGCGAAACCCGTGTCACCTTCGAGGTTGGCAGAAGTCTTCTGATAGAGGGCGTGCGGAGCGTCTGTGAATATACCGAGGAGCGGCTCGTCATTTCCACCTATTCCCGCCGCGTCGTGATTGAGGGATGCGGGCTGTGTATCTGTCGCATGATGGAGGACGCGATGGTGATATGCGGCAGGATCGATACCGTGCGATTTGATTAATTTAGAAAAGGCGGAGGTCTGAAATGATCAGCTATCTCAGAAGCATTCATCAATTTGAAATTATCGATACCACGCAAAAAAATCCCCAGGCAGCGGCGCGTTTTCTCAATCTCGCCAACCGTCGGCGGCTGCGGATCTTCAACGTGTACTGCCAAGGGAATCGTATGTTTGCCTTTGTTCACGCGGCGGATTATGCCAAACTGGCAGACGCAGCCGATAAGGCGGGCGTCACGCTGGCAGTACGAAAGACCTACGGTCTGCCGTATCGTCTGCGTCATTACAGCAAGCGCGTAGGCTTCTGGATAGGGTTCGGACTGTTCTGTTTCCTGCTGTGGTATCTTTCTCTCTTTGTGTGGTTTATCGAGCTGGAAGGAATTCCCGACGAACTCATGGTCAGTGCCTCCGACGCTGTCTACGCCGCGGGACTTCGCCCCGGTACAATGATTTCCGCGGTGGACGGTCCTCAACTGGAACTGGAACTGGAAAAGGAACTGCCTGCCTTCGATCTGATTAAGGTATCCCGTATGGGATGCCGTGCGCTGGTACATTTCAGTCCGTCGGTCAAAAAACAGACCTCCGTACCACAGGACGTCCCCTGCAATCTGATCGCGACACAACCGGGCGAAATCGTGGACGTCATTGCCACAGAGGGAGCGCCGATGGTACAACCGGGTGATGTGGTGTATCCGGGCGATACGCTGGTGAGCGGTCTATTCCCCGGACAGGAGGATAAAATCCGCATGGTCCACGCCCGCGGTCAGGTCACTGCTCTGGTGGAACAGAGTTTCACCGAAAGCGCTCCGCTGCGCCAAGTGGTGGAAGAACCGACCGGTCGCATCGTGACTGTCAGCCGTCTGAACGCTTTCGGTATTGATATTCCGCTGTATTACAACACCCCGGAAGGATTGTTTTGCAAAATCTGTCAGGAATCGCCCGTTTCCCTGCTGGGATTTGCACTCCCGATCTCCCTTCGACGGGAGGAATGGCATGAGCTTTGCCGTACGGAGAAAACGCTCACGTCCGATGAATGCGCCGCAACGCTGGACAGCAGACTCGACAAGCGTATCCGCGCCAGGGACGCGCTGGAAGTGGTGAGCGATATCCGCACGGTCAGCCAGACGGAAAACGGCGTACGCGTCACGCGTCACGTAACCTTTCTTTGCTCAATCGCTGAAGAAAGGGAGATTCTGGTGAATGACGGCGGCGAAGAATAGAACGGTTCCTTATCCGTCCGCTTCAATTGCTGCCGTGGTTTCCGCGGTACCATCGGATGCGGTTTGGGCAGTCTCTTCTTCCAGCATGGTGACATATTCCTC
>CAMJHU010000208.1 GCA_946405565.1 uncultured Clostridia bacterium | reverse complement strand
TGTCTACTCCACGACCATGAGCGACAAGAACAACGACAGATTTGTCCGCTGCATCGTGACCGACAAGTATGGCGATCAGGTTATTTCCGAAGCCGCCAGCATGAAGATCAAGTAAATCCCCATAAAGTCATTCTCGCTTTGAGATGAAATAAACGACCATCGTTCGATTCGGTATCATTTTGATTCCGGTCGGACGATGGTTGTTTTTTATATGATAAAGTGACTGTCTTTTCAAATACTGGCACTGACAGAGCAAGAAATCATGTCGGCGTCTTTTTTCCTTTGAATCTATTCGTTGAGATTTTACAAATAATGATGGATAAATTCTATATCGCACGGGGGCAAAACATATTGAAAAAAACGCGGTGATGCGGTGATATGGTATAGTAATGATAATGAAATCGATTACAAACAGTTTCACTTTTTATTGATCTCTATTGTGGAGAGGTGCTGCTATGAAAGACATTGTTACCGTAGGAGAAATACTCATCGACATGACGAACAGTGGAAGGAAGGACAGTATTCCCCTTTACACAGCCAATCCGGGAGGCGCACCGGCAAATGTGGCGGTCGCCGCCTCCAAACTCGGCGCCGGAACGGCATTCATCGGCAAGGTCGGAAAGGATTATTTCGGAGATTTTCTCCGCCGTACGCTTGAGGAAAACCGGGTTGACGTTTCGGGAATGCGCACGGACAATGAAGCCCGTACCACCATGGCGGTGGTTTCGCTGTCGGAAACCGGGGAGCGCAGCTTTTCCTTCTACCGCCGGAACTGCGCCGACGTACTGCTCACAAGCGATGAGATCAGCCTTGCACTGCTCTCGGATACACATATGCTGCATTTCGGTTCGGTCAGTCTGACCGATGAGCCTTCCCGCTCCGCGACAGTCTTCGCCGCTCAGAAGGCAAAGGAATACGGCGCGACTGTCACCTACGACCCCAATTACCGTGCCAATCTCTGGAAAAGCGAAACGCAGGCGGTGGAGCAGATGAAATCCGTACTGGGATTCATAGATATTCTCAAAATCTTCGATGAGGAACTGCCGCTTCTGACCGGTACAGACAACTATGAAACCGGCACAAAGCAGCTTTATGATACATACGGCATTCCGCTGATCCTGCTGACGCTGGGACCACAGGGCGCCTATTACAGACGTGGCGAGAAAATCGGCAGGGTTGACGGCTTCAAGGTAAAAGTCGCCGATACAAACGGCGCGGGGGATACCTTCTTCGGGGCGTTCCTCAGCCGAATGTCAGCTTTGGAAATCTACGATCCGAATAATCTCACACCGCAGCAGCTCTACGAATGTATACGCACCGCGAATCTTGCCGCGTCCATTACGACCTCCCGCCACGGCGCAATTCCCGCGATGCCCGACCTGAAAGAACTGGAAAAAAGATGGCAATCCCTTTAATGGATTACCCACAAGGAAGTTATACAAAATGGCAGCAAATCACGCAAATGAATTTGACAGGCGCTTTCGTGAGCGTTATGATGAACTGAAATGGCTTTACTGTGAACTGTACCACAATGACGAACAGGGGCTTACATACCTGTGCAAACTGCTGAAAGAATACTACGCCAAGCGTATCGACTCCCTCAAGGAGATCGACCGCAAGCGCGAAAAGAATCCCGACTGGTACCGCGGCAACGATATCGTAGGAATGATGCTGTATGTCGATAACTTCGCGGGCAACCTGAATGGCGTTATCGATAAAATCGACTATTTCACCGAATGCGGCGTCAATTACATCCATTTCATGCCCCTTCTCGAAAGTCCCAAGGAACACAGCGACGGAGGTTACGCGGTTGCCGATTTCCGCAAGGTACAGCCGGAACTCGGCACGATGGACGACCTGAGAAAGCTCACCGATCTTTGCCACAAGCGCGGCATCAGCTGCTGTCTGGATTTCGTCATGAACCACACCAGCGACCAACACGAATGGGCAAAGGCTGCCCGTGCGGGCGACGCGCAGGCAAAGAGCCGTTATTTCTTCTTTGACAGCTGGGACATCCCAAACGAATACGAACGCACCGTGCCGCAGGTATTTCCCACCACCGCTCCCGGCAATTTCACCAAGCTGCCGGACGGCGATATCGTCATGACCACCTTCTACCCTTATCAGTGGGATCTGAATTATGCCAATCCGATGGTCTTCAACGACATGACCGAAAACCTGCTTTTCCTTGCCAATGCGGGCATTGACGTGATCCGGCTGGACGCGGTGCCGTATATCTGGAAGGAATTGGGGACACCTTGTCGCAATCTGCCGCAGGTACACAATATCGTCCGCATGATGCGGATGGTGTGCGAAATCGTGTGTCCTTCCGTCCTGTTACTGGGCGAAGTGGTCATGGAACCGTCCAAGGTAGTCCCCTATTTTGGCTCCACGGAAAAGCCGGAATGCCATATGCTCTATAATGTCACCACCATGGCAAGCACCTGGAACACTGTCGCTACCCGTGATGTGAGCCTGCTCCGGCGGCAGATGGATAAACTCGCCGAGCTGCCCAGCAATTATGTCTTCCTCAATTACCTCAGATGTCACGATGATATCGGCTGGGGACTGGATTACGACTGGCTCAAAGAGCGCTGGATGGAGGAAATTCCGCATAAACGCTATCTGAACGATTACTTCATCGGCAAATACCCCGGCAGCGTTTCCCGCGGCGAACTGTACAATGAAGACCAGATCCTGCAGGACGCCCGTCTTTGCGGCACCACCGCCAGCCTCTGCGGCATTGAAGCGGCGGTTTACAGTGATGACGAAGCGGCGCTTGGGCTGGCGGTTGACGCGGACATCATGCTGCACGCCTATATGTTTACCCAGAGCGGCATCCCGGTGATCTACAGCGGCGACGAGGTGGGGCAGCTCAACGATTACAGCTATCACGCGGACATCAACAAGAAATTCGACAGCCGCTATCTCCACCGCGGCAGATTTGACTGGAAACTGGCGGAGAAGCGCAGAGAGTCTGGTACCTATCAGGGCAGCATCTTTTCCGCGCTCAAAAAGCTGGAGGAAACCCGCGCCGCCAACGAAGTCTTTATGGCGCAGGCGGACTTTTATCCGGTGGAAACCGGTTCTCCGAATGTCCTCGGCATCTTCCGGCAGTACGGAGTACAGAAGCTTCTGGCGCTCTTCAATTTCTGCGGTGAGGAACGCGTCCTGTCATTCGAGCAGGCGCTGACCTATACCGATCTGATGACCGGCGAGAAGCATCATACGGACGCTGTGACACTGGCGCCTTACGGATTCCTCTGGGCGCTGGAACAGTGACTGCTTGACGGGATGAGATGATGCAGGTATGAAAATCAGTGAAATAGCCGCTTTGGCAGGCGTGTCCTCCGCGGCGGTCAGCCGTTATTTAAACGGAGGCAGTATCAGCGAGGAAAAAAAAGAGAAAATCAGAAAAGTCATTGAAGAAACCGGCTATGTGCCGAATGTTGCCGCGCGGTCGCTGCGGCAGCAGCGCAGCAACAGCATAGGCGTTGTCGTGCCGAAAATCAATTCCGATTCGGTCAGCAACCTGTTGGAAGGCGTTTCTTCGGTGCTGAGCAAATCGGGCTATCTGACAATATTCGGCAATGCCGGAAATGACAAAAAACAGGAGCTGGATTATCTGAGGATGATGCAGGAAGCTAGGCTGGCGGGCATCATCCTGATGGGAACGGTTCTGACGCCCTCTCATATCCGTTTTTTTAAGGAAAGCACCCGTCCGATCGTCGTCTGCGGGCAGAATCATCCCTCTGTGAGCTGCATATACCACGACGACCGCCGCGCGGCGCGTGAGATCGCACGGCATATCATCGGCAAAGGACGGAGGAAGCTTGCCTATGTCGGCGCGGTGGAAACAGACGTCAGCGTCGGATTGAATCGGCGGCTCGGCGTGGAGGAAGCCATGCTTGAAGCCGGTATGAATCCCGCCGACCTGATGAGAACGCAGGTGCATTTTACGGTGGACGAAGGCCGCAAGGGCATGAATGAGATTCTGGACGGCGGCTTTGTTCCCGACGGGGTCATCTGCGCGACCGACACCCTTGCGGTCGGGGCAATGAAAGCGCTGCAGGAACGGGGATTCGGGATGCCGGAGGATGTCAGTGTCGGCGGTATCGGCGGAGGACTGGCGGGAACCATTATTTCTCCCGCGCTGACCACCGTCCAGCTCTTCCACCGTGAAAGCGACAAAAGGGCGGCACAACTGCTGCTTTCCATGATCGAATACAGCCGCGAGCATCCCGGCGAGAGAATGCCGCCTACGCATACCATGCTCGGATACAAGCTGTTAGAGCGCGAATCAGTGTAATGCTGGGAGGAACGGACATGAATAAAAAGCTATTGTTTCTGGATATTGACGGCTCCCTGACCGAACCCAGGTACAACATTCCTCCCGCGTCAGCGCTGGACGCGATCAGGAAGGCGCAGGCAAAGGGTCACAAGGTGTTTCTCTGTTCGGGAAGAAATCAGGCAATGCTGAAACCGCTACTGAAATATGATTTTGACGGCTATGTCGCCAGCGCAGGCGGGTATGTGGTGTGTGACGGCGAAGTGGTTTTTGACCGTCCGATGAAGCCCGAGGTTTTCCGGCTGGCGATGGATGTTTTCGGGCGCAACCACGTTTTCCGCACGGTGGAGTGTCTGGACGGCACCTACGGCGACAACGGGTTGGAAGATCTGCTGGAAGGCGCCGGCGCGTTTTCCAATTCCGAACCACTATCCACAACTTAATCACTCCCCCAGTCGGCTACGCCGACAGCCCCCTCAGAGAGGTACTGTCATTAACT
>CAMJHU010000207.1 GCA_946405565.1 uncultured Clostridia bacterium | reverse complement strand
ATTATACATGAGTGATGGGCAGATTGCAATGCCAAAAACGCCAATGTTTTTCCGATTCCTCCCGGAGTTGTGTGAATTATAGCAAGGGATGCCGTAGTACTGCCGCCAAAAAAAGCCGTTCCATGTGGCTTTTTCATAGTCCTCCGGAACAGCTTTCGTTATAATAGAGTTTATTATGAGATTTCAGGAATTCTTATCCACTTTCTTAAAAGTTTTCAAATTGCCGCTTTTGAGGCTTCGCTTGTCCAGTTCGGCATAGACATCCTCCAGCGGAATCCCGCGTTTGACCATCAGCACCATCAGATGATACATCAGGTCGCTGATTTCTCCCACCAGATCGCTGTCGCTGTCGTTCTTGGCGGCAATGATGGTCTCGGAACATTCCTCCCCCACCTTCTTGAGAATCTTGTCCAGACCGGTATCCAGCAGATAGCAGGTGTAGGATTTCTCCTGCGGATGGTCGCGCCGCTCGATGACCGTATCATACAGGGCTTGCAGTACATCATATGTTTCGTTTTCCATAAAAAGGCTCCTCCTCAAAGCGGTTTATTCCTTGTTTTCCTTGAACGGCTTGAAGCCGACCGGCTGGAAGAAGCAGGAATGCTTCCCCGTGTGGCACGCCGCGCCGACCTGATTCACGCGAATCAGTAAGGTGTCGTCATCACAGTCGCCGTCAACCGAAACCACATACTGATAATGTCCCGACGTTGCGCCTTTGTTCCAGAGTTCGCCGCGGGAGCGGCTCCAAAACCATGTGGTGCCGGTTGCCAGCGTCAGGCGCAGCGATTCCTCATTCATATACGCCAGCATCAGCACTTCGCCGGTAGATGCTTCCTGTACAATGGCGGGCAGCAGCTCCGATTTGGCAAAATACTTCGACACATCGCGCGGCTTGCTTCCCTCCGTGATGGCTTGCGCCACATCGAGCGCGCCGGTATAAATCGCCTTGCCCGCAATCGCGCCGTACAGACCTTCGTCCCGCAGGGCAACAATATCGTCAATGCCCGACACGCCGCCGCTGGCAATAATATCGCAGGTTACCGCGGAATTGATCTCCCGGAGCTGATCGAGATTCGGACCGGTCAGCGTACCGTCGCGGGAGATATCGGTGAAGATGATGGTTCTCACGCCGATTTTCTCCATTTCTTTGGCAAGCGCTACAAAATGCACATCGGACGTATCCAGCCAGCCTTCGGCGGCAACCATGCCGTCACGCGCATCGATGCCGATGGCAATTTTCTCGCCGTATTTCTCCACTGCTTCTTTGGCAAAAGCGGGATTCTTAACCGCCGCCGAACCCAGAATCACGCGGGCAATGCCGTTTTGCAGATACCAGTCCACGGCTTCCATCGTGCGGATGCCCCCGCCGACTTCCACTTTCAGACCGGTTTCGCGGGCAACGGTCACAAAGATATCCTTGTTGACCAGCGCCGCGTCCTTTGCACCGTCGAGATCCACCATGTGAATCCATTCCGCACCCGCTGCCTCAAAGGAACGGGCAGTCGCCAGCGGATCCTCGGCGACCTTGTGCGCCGTGGCATAATCGCCCTTCACCAGACGGACGCACTGTCCGTCTTTGATATCTATCGCAGGAAAAATTTTCATATCTTTTTAATCATTCACTCCTGTTACTATACACTCACAGCACGCCCTTCGTGGAAAGCGTACCCTCATATTCGATTTTCACCGCGGCTTTCAGCGCATGGGCGACTGCCTTGAACATCGCTTCGATGATATGATGGGAATTTTTGCCGTACATCGAGCGGATATGCAGGGTCACACCCGCATTCACGGCAAAGGCGCGGAAGAATTCCTCGGTCAGACAGCAGTCATACTCTCCGCAGCGCCACTGGGGAAAATCCGCCTCGAACACCAGAAACGGGCGTCCGCTGATGTCCAATGAGCAGAACGCCAGCGCTTCGTCCATCGGAATATAAAAGCTGCCGTAACGGGCGATGCCCTTCTTGTCGCCGATTGCCTGCGCGAACGCCTGTCCCAGCGCAATGCCGATATCCTCAGTCGTATGATGACCGTCCACTTCCAAATCGCCTTTGCAGTCCACGGTCAGTCCGAAGCCGGCATGTACGCCCAGCGCGGTCAGCATATGATCGAGGAATCCGATGCCGCTGTCAATACGCACCTCTCCCCCGTCGAGATTGAGGGCAATATGAATGTCGGTTTCCTTGGTGGTTCTTACAATTTCGCCGGTTCTTGTTGTCTTTTCCATCACAGATTTTCCTCCAGCAGCCGCACGACCTCGGTATTTTCATGCGCCGTGCCACAGGTGATGCGCAGGTAATCTCCCATATGCCGCACAATCACGCCTTCCTGCTTCATGGCTTCAAAAATGCGTTTTGCCTCCCCCGTCGGGAGCTTGACATAAACGAAATTCGCCGACGTAGGCAGCAGGGAAAGTCTGTCCGGATATTTGTCCGCCAGCGCCTTCACGGAAGCATACAGCGCGTCGCGGGATTCAATCACGGCTTGCGTTGCGCTGTCCAGTTCATGCGGATAATCAAAGAGCGTTGCGGCGGCAGCCTGCGTCATGGAATTGACATTATAAGGGGATTTCACCGCCCGCATCGCGTTGGTGAGCGTGGGATTGGCAATCGCGAACCCGCACCGGATGCCTGCCATGCGCAGCGATTTGGAGCAGGTTTTGAGTACCATCAAATTCTCGTACGCTCCTACACAGTCCAGCACCGACTGATCCCAGAATTCCATGTAGGCTTCATCCACCACCACCAGACAGTCCGGCACGCTCTCAATCAGCCGCAGCACTTCCTCACGCGGCAGTCCCACGCCGGTGGGGTTGCAGGGATTGGAGAAGATGACCATTCGCGCCTGCTCCGCTTGGATAAGAGACGCCAGCGCGTCCACGTCAATGGTGAAATCGTCGTTTTTGGCAAACGGAATACATTTATTTTCCGCCAGATAGCCATAGCACTGATACATCGAGAAGTCCGGCGTGGTATAGACCAGCTTTTCCCCCTTCATCATGATGGCTTGCGTGAGCAGCGTGAGCAGTTCGTCCGAACCGTTGCCCACTGTCACGAGTTCCGGCTTCACGCCGTAATATCTGCCGAATCCTTCGCACACCTCCCGCGCCAGCGGGTCGGGATAGCGGTTGAGGTGCAGTTCCCCGATACGTCCGAGCATATCCGCTTTGACATGTTCGGGGATTTCCAGAAAGGACTCGTTCGCGTCCAGTCGTATGCGATAGCGGCCGCTGATCGGTTCATACGGCACCATGTCGCGCACTTTTTCATTGAGCTGATATGCCATGTGGTGATTACTTCCTTTAACTCGTTTAGTTCTCGAAACGCACCTTGACGGCGTTGGCATGGGCGGTCAGACCTTCGGTTTCCGCCAGCTTGATAACGTCGTCCTTGACCGCACGGAGCGCGGGCTCGTTATAATAAATAAAGCTCGATTTCTTGATAAAGGTATCCACCGACAGCGGCGAGAAGAACCGCGCCGTACCGCTGGTGGGCAGCACATGATTGGGTCCCGCGAAGTAATCGCCCAGCGGTTCGGGGGCGTAATTGCCGAGGAATACCGAGCCGGCATTGTCAAAGCGTCCGATATACTCCATCGGATTGTCCACGCAGACTTCCAGATGTTCGGGGGCAAGCTCATTCGCCATGTCCACCGCGTCGTCCAGCGTATCGCAGACAATAATGCCGCCGTAATTGGCGACCGATTCCTCAATGATCTCCCGCCGTGCCAGCGTCGCGCTCTGGCGCACCAGTTCCGCGTCCACCTGTCCGGCAAGTGCATCGCTGGTCGTCACCAGAATCGCGGAAGCGAGCCTGTCATGCTCCGCCTGGCTCATGAGGTCGGCGGCGAGGAATTTCGGATTGGCGCTGCCGTCCGCCACAATCAGGATTTCACTGGGTCCGGCGATCATGTCGATATCCACCGCGCCGTAGACCAGACGTTTCGCGGTCGCGACAAAAATATTGCCGGGACCCACGATCTTGTCAACCTTGGGGATTTCCGCCGTACCGTACGCCAGCGCACCGACTGCCTGCGCGCCGCCGCACAGAAATACTCTGTCCACACCCGCAATGGCAGCCGCCGCGAGAATGTCGCGGTTTGCCTTGCCGTCCTTGCAGGGAGGTGTGACCATGATAATTTCCTTCACGCCCGCGATTTTGGCGGGAATGATGTTCATCAGCACGGAGGAAGGATAAGCCGCCGTACCGCCGGGAACGTACACACCGACTCTGTGCAGTCCGCGGATTCTCTGCCCCAGAATCACGCCGTTCTCCTTGGGCGTAAGCCAGCTCTGCTGCACCTGACGGGCGTGGAAATCACGGATATTCTCCGCCGCACGCTTCAATGCGCCGATAAAGATGGGATCGCAGTCCTTCTCGGCACTTTCAATCACCTCACGCGGCACCTCGTAAAATTCCGGGCTGGCGTTGTCAAATTTTGCCGTGTATTCCTTGACAGCCTCGTCACCGCGTTTCCTGATATCGTCCAGCATGGCAGTGACGATTTCCGTCACCTTCTTGTCGGTCTCGCCGCTTCTCTCCCGGAGCTGCGCCAGAAATTCCCGTTCGGCGGTACCGTCCGCCTTGACAATCCTGATCATATTCGCCGTATCCTCCTCAAAAATGGTTCACTGTTCACTATTCATTTAGCCGCAAATGCGGCGCCCACGTCCCACCCTCACAGATGACAGTCAATGCCGCGGTAATAAAGATACGTTGTAACAATACGTTTGTACGTTGTCGGGGCATAACCGTTATGGGGGAAGCCTGCCCTTAGGCTTCATTACAGTGCG